>CAVKLC010000016.1:0-41411 GCA_963657005.1 bacterium
ACAAGTTTCGGATTATTCTTTGCTGGTGGAGATGGCGGTAATCGAAACCGCGTCCAAAATCGGCTTACCAAGGGCTCTACGAGTGTAGCGTGTCGTTTAGGTTATCCCCTCACACATCGGCGACAAGCAGCCTATGCGCTACGGTATCCTCTTATACCTGACGAAAGCCGAGGCGTTCTTTCGTTCATGTTCGCCACTAAGTCGACGCTCTGTCCAAAGCCGTGGCACTCTTAGGAAGAACGCAAGCTGCTAATTACGCAGCAAGAGCTACTGATCTATTGTTGTCAGTTAATTTTAAGTTGTTACTTTTAAAGAGGTGCAACTCCTCTACCCGCTGATCAAGGCTTACCGACCCTGTCGAAATCCTTTCATCCCCATATTTAATTGTATTAATAATTGCCTTTGAGTGCTCTTTCAATCGCTCTGTTTGAATCTTTCTTAGCTTGAACGGCACGCTTATCATAAAGCTTTTTACCTTTGCAAAGACCTATTTCAAGCTTAGCCCTGCCCTTATAAATATAGAGTTTGAGCGGAATAATTGAAAGACCTTGCTGTTGACTTTCATCAAAAAGCTTCATAATTTCTTTTTTATGAAGAAGAAGCCTTTTTTTACGCATAGGGTCACGGTTAAAACGGTTACCCTGCTCGTAAGGTGAAATATGCATACCTATGACAAACATTTCACCGTCGTCAACTGAGCAAAAGCTGTCTTTAAGGTTAACCCTGCCGTTTCTTATAGATTTAATTTCAGTGCCGAAAAGCTCTATACCGGCTTCATAAGTTTCAAGAACAAAGTAGTCGTGATAGGCTTTTTTATTATTTGCAATTATTTGCTTTTCATTATTACTCAAGACTATCACTCCTTTAAACTAAATTAAACTTCTGCCCTCAAGCGCACGGGAAAGAGTAACTTCATCGGCATACTCAAGGTCAGCACCGACCGGAACACCGTAAGCAAGACGGCTGACGGTTATGCCCATAGGTTTGAGCAAACGGCTGATATACATAGCAGTTGCTTCACCCTCAACTGTCGGGTTGGTTGCCATAATAACTTCTTCAACTTCGCCGTCGCCGAGCCTTGCAATAAGCTCTTTAATACGAATTTGGTCGGGACCGATATTGTCCATAGGCGAAATAGCACCGTGAAGAACATGATATGTGCCGTTATATTCGTGAGTTCTTTCAATAGCGGCAACATCACGAGGGTCCTCTACAACACAAATACTGCTTTTGTCACGAGTTGTGCTTTTGCAAATAGGGCAAAGGTCGTCATCGGCAAGATTGCAACAAACTTTGCATTGCTTGATTTTGGTGTGTGCGTCGGTAATGGCTTGCGCAAATTCACGAGCTTCGGCGTCGGAAAGACCGAGAACATAAAATGCCATACGCTGAGCTGTTTTGTGACCTATGCCTTGCATACGCTCAAATTGGTCTATTAAATTTTGAAGTGGTGCAAGTTCAAAAGCCATTTTTAACCTCTGTAATTAACTGATTTTTGTATAACGGGTCGTCGAGGACGCCGACCCCCTACATTATCAAAACGAACTGAATGTTTGAATATGTTTAGATTTAAAGCGTAAGATTTTTGCGTTAGACAAGGCAGAAACCGTGAAGCTGTACTTATATTTATTTAAAGCTACAGATTTTTGCGAAAGACAAGGAAGAAATTACGACGCTGTATGAAGATACTGCGAGTAATTGATGACGCAGTATTTCACAAAAAGCTGTGCTTTAAAGGCCGGGAATGTTGAGACCGCCGGTAACCTTTTCAAGTTCACGCTCTGATTCTTCGTCGATTTGGCGCATTGCTTCGTTGAAAGCGGCTACAAGCATATCTTCAAGCATTTCTACATCGTCAGGGTCAACTACTTCAGGGTTAAGACCGATAGCCTTGATTGAGTGGTCACCCTTGGCAGTAATTTCAACCATACCGCCGCCTGAAGTTACGACATATTCTTTTTCTTCAAGCTCAGCTTTTTTGTTTTCAAGATTTTCTTGCATTTTTTGAGCCTGACGGAGCATATTTTGCATATTTTGAGGACCGCCGCCCATACCTTGTGGAAGTCTTGCTTTCATAATAAGTAATTCTCCTATATTTTATTCAAAATTAATTTTTATATTATCTTCGGCTTGATGAATTAAATCTTCAAGCAAATCTCTTTTCGGAGTATCGGTACTTTTCTTTTTAAATATACCGAGTTTAAATGTTTGACCGGTTACATCATAAAGCGCCTGCTTAATTGCCTTTGAATAGGTCGGAGTTTTGAGGAACTGAATGATGGTCGGGTTAGGGCTGTCAATAAGGAAATATTCGCCCCTGATGAAACCACGCGAACCGTTAAGAACGCCGAACAAAGCGATATTTTGCTTATGAATAACATCCATAAAATCTGCCCACTGAGTAAATTCATACTGAGTGTTAGCGTCGGCATTCGGTGCAGGCTTTGGCGCAGATGCATTCACAGGAGCAGGGGTATTATTAACCGGTACGCTTTCCCTAACCGGTTCAGGCTCGCTGACTTTCGGCTGAGGAATCGGCTTGGAAACGGTATTCGGCGCCAAATCAGATTCCGGTTTAGGAATAAATGTATTTTCTTCAGCCTTAATTTCGGGCTTAGGAGCGCTTTGAACTGCAAGTGGGGCAGGTACATTTTGAACCTTAACACCGCGGGCAACATCACGCTCAAGCTTGGAAATTCTGTCAACAAGAGATTCTATATTAACATCAAGCTTAGGCTCGCAAAGCTTTGCAAAAGCCATTTCCATCTCAACCCTTGCAGTTGCACCGGACTTAATTTTAGTAAGCGTATCTTGGAAAAGGTCAAGCGCATAAATAACAGCTTCCAAAGTAAATGTTTCAGCCGAAGATTTAATAGAATTATATTCATCGTCGGTACAGATAATAAGACCGCGGCTGTCCTTAACAGTTTTAACAATAAGGAAATTGCGAAGATGATTAATCATTTCAACGCAAAGGCGCTCCATATCATAACTGTTTTGGTAAAGCTCGGAAATAATAGTCATAGCAGACGAGCTGTCATTATTATTGATACAGTCGGTAAGCTTATAAAGCGCTTCCCTGCCGGCAAGACCTGCAACCTCGGACACAAGCGCACTGTCAATCTTCTTGCTTCTGCCAGCGCACTGGTCAAGAATAGAAAGACCGTCACGAAGCGCACCGTCGGCAATACGGGCGATAAGAACAGCGGCATCGTCGCTAAGCTCCATACCCTCAAGTTCGGCAACTTGTTTAAGCCTAACCGACATAGTTTCAGGCTGAATTCGTTTAAAATCAAACCTTTGGCAACGGGAAAGAATGGTAGCGGGAAGCTTATGAACCTCAGTAGTGGCAAGAATAAAGATTACATGAGCCGGCGGTTCCTCAAGCGTTTTAAGAAGCGCATTGAAAGCACCGGTTGAAAGCATATGAACCTCATCTATAATATAAACTCTATATTTGCCACGGCTCGGGGTATAGTTAGCTTCCTCCCTAAGGTCACGGATATTGTCTACACCATTATTTGAAGCGGCGTCAATTTCAACAACATCATAAATAGTGCCGTTATCAAGACCCTTGCACACTTCACATTCGTTACAAGGTTCGCCGTCAACACTGTTTTCACAGTTAACAGCCTTAGCTAAAATTTTTGCACAGGTAGTTTTACCGGTGCCGCGAGAGCCGGTAAAAAGATAAGCGTGCGCTATCCTACCCTCTTTAATTTCGTTTTTAAGAGTGGAAGTGACATGCTCTTGACCGTAAACATCGGCAAAAACTTTAGGTCTGTATTTTCTATATAAAACCTGATACATACTTTCACTCCCAAACTTATTATTAATATAATAAAAGGCAGAGACAGCTTATTTCATAATGTAACGCACAGACTTGTCTGCGGCACACAGAATAATCCACTTATTGCTGCTCGGTTCCCCGCCTGACAAGGTTCGTAGCATCCCGTTGCACAGGGCCCGTACGCTACACTATGAAATAAGGGCAAACCCCTACCTTTTGTGTTAGTATTATACTACATAATTATTCGAAAATCAAGACTTTTTCTATCTCTCCGTAATAAATATAATGAAAATCTTTTTCAGGATACCATCTATCCTCAACTGCAGTGTCGATAAATTCCTGTGGGTCAAACTTACTCTTAGCCATTTTTTTACAAACAAGGACAAGTTTAGCCTCTTCAAAATAAGGTGCGGTTTCGCTAAAATTAGGAGTTAAACCACATTCCTTGGTTTTATCAACATCACGACCGCTTTTTGAACCGCAAACAGAATGAACCCTCTGCTTATCGTCAAGCGAGAAAAAGCTTAAAGTAAAATGTGACTTTGAATCAATAAATTCCTCGGTATATCTTTGAGGGCGGATATAAACAGTTACACTGTCCTTGCCCCAAAGCTCACCCATAGCGCCCCAGGAAACAGTCATCATATTATACTTTTCACTGTCGCCTGCAGTAACAAGTCCCCAATTATTTTTGAGCAAATCGACAATATTTTCCTTAATATCGGTTGCTTTAATTTCCTTAAACATAATATCACCTAAAACAAAAATATTCAATAAAAAAGGGACTGAATTTAACAGTCCCAAATTTAATTACTTAATGAACTTAATAAGTTCAAGTGCCGCATTAACATCACCGTCAATTTTAAGCTTGCCGGTTGTGAATGCGATTACAGGGTCGAGCTTGCCGTTAATAAGCTTTGTAAAATTAGTAGCATTAACGGTAAGAATAGCGTTGCGGTCATAATATTCATAAGGTTCAACATGGACCTGACCGTCCTTAATTTCAATATAAAAAATGCCTTCTACTTTGCCGATAAGGTTAATTTGGAAAGCAAGTGTGCCCGGAACTGAAGAAACATCTGCGTTTAAAAACTTTTTTCTTGTTGCCTGAACAACTGAATCGTATGTCATAGCCATAATAAAGTCCTCCTATATATTTCTTTCCTCTCTTTAGTTAGATTATATCACACTTGTCAAGTCATATCAAGAAGATAAATTATATTAATTTTCGCATAATTCATTTTTATTTGAGCATTTTTTCAAAGAAAGCGTATATTTTGTGAATTTGGACAAAAATTATTAACGGTGATATAAAATGATGTTTTTAAAAGCATTTATAGTGGGCGGTCTGATTTGCGTTATAGGTCAGCTTCTTATTGATTTAACAAAGCTTACGCCCGCTAAAATTCTTGTTATGTTTGTGTGCCTCGGCGTAGTTTTGGGCGGCTTGGGCATTTATCAACATCTTATTGATTTTGCAGGGGCGGGAGCAACCGTACCGCTCACGGGTTTTGGCGCGGCACTCGCAAAAGGAGTTAAAGAAGCTGTGCAAAAAGACGGTTTTTTTGGCGTAGTTACAGGTGGACTGCAAGCGTGTGCGGCAGGAGTTACCGTGGCAATACTGAGTGGACTTGCAGTTGCACTCGTGTGTAAGCCGAAAGATAAATAAAAAGTGATGACAAATTATAAAGGGCGACCACCGGTCGCCCTACGGCAATCTTGTATTCACGCTTTTTAAATCATAATTTCTTTTTCATTTTGAGCTTATTTTTATACATTCTTTTATCCGCAAGATTGTTAAGGTCACGATAGTTTGCGTCACTTGTTTCGCTTGCAAAAGCGTAACCTGCAGCAACGCTCAAGTTGAAATCATATCCGCTTGTTTTATTATATTCATTAATATGCTCGTTAATATCATTAATAATTTTTTCAATTCTGTTTTTTTGAACAGTATAAACTATTGCGATAAATTCGTCACCGCCGCTTCTGCCGAGGAAATTACCGGCAGGGATACACGCACGCATAATATCGGCGAATTCTTTAATAGCAATGTCACCTGCTTCGTGGCCGAAATTATCATTAATCTGCTTCAAATTATTGATATCAAAAACAATAAATGTAGCAAGCTTATTTTTAGGTTTGCAACGAATCACCTCATTACACCTATTTCTGTTGTAAAGACCGGTTGCCATGTCACGGGAATAAGTGTCGTACATATCTTTAAACATAACAATCGCATAAATAGAAATATAAACAATAGCACCTATCATCAAATAATTAGGACTTTGTATCCTGTTTTTATCAAGGAATATACATATATCGATCAAGGAAAATACGAAAAGAATCAGCGAAGATACAGTAATAAGTACATTTTCGTGATTTTTCTTTGCCTTGATAAACATTACAATTTCAAATACCAACACTATTACTATAACAAAGAACATATAGCAAAAATAGAAATCTGTATACTGCCTGATATCAAGCAAACGCAAAAAGTCGAGAACAAACGCAAGTGCACCTATTACCGTATTAATAAATGCGAAATAATACATAAACTTTTTAAACTTATCTTTTTTATGATGGTTTGAAATTATATGAAGCTGAAATGCGATTGGAATTAAAATCACGCAAACATTACTCAAAAGAGCAATAAAGCGCTCGCGGTCTTCAAAAAGCCACGCCATAAACCGAGTGTCAAGCACTTTCCAAGTGCCGAGAAAAAGAGCAAGCAAGCCGAGATAAGCAAAATTTGCCAGATTTCTGTTTTCCGTTTTATAATAAAGTAAAACAATAAAGAAAATAACTCCGAGTACAATTAAAATAAAGCCTAAAATCATAACCGGCATATCGTGTTTAAGCGTCATATCAAACACGCCGTACTGCTCACCTTCATAAAAAGTAATTGAACGGTTAATCATATTTTTATACATTGGCTCAACTTTAATATTAATTGTTTTTCCGGTATATTCTTCTTTAAGTCCGACTTTTACCCAGTAGCATCCTGCCGAAGAAGAAACAAGAGTTTTATCCTTTGTACTTCTTTCAAATATAAGTTTGCCGTCAACATAAACCTGTGTATTGCTGTGAATGACATAAAACATCAGATTTTCTTCTTTATCGGCATCTGTAACTTTAAAAGTAAAATTTCTTATTACCCCTTGCTTTGCCGAAGAATCTTTAACCTGAGTTTCTTCAAGTTTAAGCTCATTAATATAAGAAGTTGCGTCTTGTGATTGAAAAACCACACAGTCTGTTTTTTCTGTAAAAAAAGCAGCGAGCAAGAATACTAAGCTTAAAAGTGAGATTCCCACAATCACTGCCTTAAATGCTTTTTTTCTCATTATATCACCTCAACCTACAAAATATTAAACATCCCCATTTATATATTACACAATTTAGCCGGTTAAGTCAACAAACAATTTGCAAATAAAATAACCACCCGAATAAACGAGTGGTTAGAATATCTAATATAAAATTAGAGAGCAGCCTTAGCTGATTCAACAAGTGAAGTGAATGCAGCAGGATCAGCAATAGCAATTTCTGAAAGCATCTTTCTGTTAAGGTCGATGCCTGCCTTTTTAAGACCGTTCATAAATGTTGAATAGTTAGTACCGTTTGCCTTGCAAGCAGCAGAGATACGAGTAATCCAAAGTCTTCTGAAATCTCTCTTCTTCTGCTTTCTGCCGATATATGCGTACTGACCGCTCTTCATTACAGCCTGCTTAGCTGTCTTGAAAAGTCTGTGCTTTCCGCCGTAGTAGCCCTTAGCTGCCTTTAATACTTTCTTTCTTCTTTTACGAGTTGCCATAGCACCCTTAATTCTTGCCATATCTATATACCTCCGAGTTAATGTTAAATGCTTAAACTGTTAAGCAAATTCTTCTTATTTGTAAGGAACAAGTCTCTTGCACTGCTTCTGGTTTGTAACATCGGCAACTGCAGTCTTGCGAAGATTTCTCTTACGCTTTGTTGACTTCTTAGTAAGAATGTGTGAAGTATAAGCATGTGCACGCTTAACCTTGCCGCTCTTGGTTGTCTTAAAACGCTTTTTTGCACCGCTGTGAGTTTTAATTTTTGGCATAATTTATTCCTCCGTGTGTATTATTTACTTGCCTTAGGCGACAAAAACATAAGTATCTGTCTGCCGTCGAGTTTAGGGGTTTTATCAACATTAGCCTCTTCTTCAAGAGAAGCAGCAAAACGCTTCATATTTTCAATTCCGAGGTCGGAATGAGTCATCATTCTACCCTTTAATCGAATAGAAACCTTGACCTTATGGCCTGCTGCAAGAAACTTTTTAGCCTGATTAACTTTTGTGTTAAAATCGCCGACATCAATAGTTACGCTAAGTCGAATTTCCTTGGTTTCAACCTGCTTTTGATTCTTGCGATTTTCCTTTTCACGCTTAGCCTGCTCGTAACGGAACTTTGAATAGTCCATAATTTTGCATACAGGCGGCTTAGCCTGAGGAGCAATCTTAACCAAATCAAGTCCTTTGCTCTCTGCGATATGAAGCGCGTTACTTGCACTCATAATGCCGAGCTGTTCACCGTCAGCCGAAATCACACGCAATTCCTTGTCTTTGATTTCATTATTAATCTGTTGAGCTTCCTTGCTGATAAAAAACACCTCTCATAAAAAATTAAAGTGTGAACGCAAAACACGCTCACACTCAATAATAATTAACAAATAAAAATTATTGCCCTTTTCGCTCAAGCTGGAGGGGAGAACGCTGCGTCCTTCTTTATTGCGAAGATATGATAACATATCGGCGCTTATTTGTCAACACAAAATTTATATTAATTTACTGCCAAGGATATTTTTGTTTAAGGGTTTCAAACTCGTCATAATCTTTAGCAAAATGAAACTTATTTTCCAAATCGGAGAAGAAATAATAATAGTCGGTATCGTTATGATTAATAACCGCATTAATATTTTCAATACCCGGATTACATATAGGACCGCTCGGAAGCGCCGCACATTTATATGTGTTATAAGATGTTACGATATCATCGCTAAAGCCGTGTTCCCTAAGCTTATTTCCATAGAAAATAGTAACATCACTTTGAAGCATTTGACCTTTATTGAGCCTGTTAATAAATACGGAAGCGATATCCTGCGCAACGCCGTCGCCCAAAGTTTCCTTTTCAACAACAGAAGCAAGAGTAACAAGTTCATAAAGGGTCATATCGTTTTTCTCGCAATAGCTTGTCCACTCGTCACTGATTTTGCCGTCGAAAGCTTCAAGCATAGTTGCGACTACATCTTTAGCTTCGCTATTTTCAGCCAAATCATAAGTCGCCGGGAACAAAAAGCCCTCAAGCTGATAAGCAACTGTTGAACTCATATAAGTGTCATTTAAAAAGTCATAATCGTAGTCACTTTTATTTTTGCAGGCATTAAGAAAATCGTCACTTTTGCAAATATTATTCTTTTCCAAAGTGTCCGCAATGTCAAAAACGGTGTACCCCTCGGGAATACAAACGGAAACACTCTTGTGCGAAATATCCGGGTTTTCAAGTTTTTTTGCAATTTCATCATAAGTCATAGACGAATCCATATAATATTCGCCGTTTGTGTAGCTGAATTTAGGATGTTTTCTATCCATCCACCAGTTCCAAACGGTATCATTTTTTATAATGCCGCCGCTTTTAAGCTTTTCGCCGACTTGGTATGCAAAGTCTTCTTTTTCAATAACAAGCGTATACTCGCTTTTTGTGCCACGGTTGCCGTTAATATCATTTTGAACATAAGTATAGCCGACAAAACCTGCAATACAGACGAGCACGAGCACAAGCAAAATTATAATTATTGTACCGAGTTTGCTTTTGTTCTTAGGCATTGAAATCTCCTTTATCAATACACATAGGGGTGTGAACTATTCCACGGTCAACAAGTTCATCGCCGCATACGGCAAAACCGAGTTTTTGATAAAACGGCACGGCATGGTTTTGAGCGTCAACATAAACTTTTAAAGTGTTATACTCAAAAGCCTTTTTTAATATTGCATTAACTATAACCTCGCCGAAGTGTTTACCCCTGCACTCTTTAAGCACCGCAATTCTGCCGATTTTGATTTTATCGTCAAGCTCAGTCACCCTTGAAGTTGCAACCGCCTTGCCGTTTTCAAAAAGAAGCGCAAAAGTCGATTTTTCATCAAGTGCGTCAAATTCCTTATTTATATCTATCCCCTGCTCGTTTACAAAAACGGCATTTCTGATATTTTTTACAAGCGAAAAATCGGGGTCGTTATATACTATATACTTTATATTAACCATTAATTTCGTGAACCTTGAGCATATTTGTTGTGCCTGACATACCGAGAGGAATACCGGCAGTGATAACTACTGTATCGCCTTTCTTTGCCGCACCGGCTTTAACCGTAACCTCAACTGCATGGTCAAAAAGTTCGTCCGTATTATCCTTAAGTTGGCACAAAACCGGCTTTACACCCCAGCTAAGGCTGAGCTGACGCCAAACCTTTTGGTTAATTGTTGCGCCGACAATATCGGTTTGAGGTCTGAACTTTGAAATCATACGGGCAGTAGTACCACTCTTGGTAACGGTAATAATTGCAGAAGCGTTAAGGTCGTGAGCAGTGGTTACAGTTGCGTGGCTAATAGCGGAAGTGATATCCTTGCCCCCGCTTTCAGGATAAAAGTTGTCAAACTGGCGCTTATAGTCAATATCATTTTCGGTAGTGAGTGCGATTGAAGTCATAGTCTGCACTGCTTCAACAGGATGATTACCGACTGCGCTTTCGCCCGAAAGCATAATTGCGCTTGTGCCGTCATAAATTGCGTTTGCAACATCGGTAATTTCCGCTCTTGTAGGTCTTGGGTTATTAATCATAGACTCAAGCATTTGAGTTGCGGTAACAACAATTTTACCTGCGTCGTAAACCTTGCGAATAATCATTTTTTGAATAGCGGGGATACGCTGAAAATCAATTTCAACACCCATATCACCCCTGGCTACCATAATACCGTCGGAAGCGGCAATAATATCGTCGATATTATCAACACCCTGAGTATTTTCAATCTTAGAAATGATTTTAACATCTTTCCAGCCGATTGCTTCAACAAAGTTACGAAGAATTGTAACATCGGTAGCACTTCTTACGAAAGAAGCGGCGATAAAATCAAAATCGTGAGCAGCGCCGAATTTAAGGTCGTTCATATCCCTTTCCGAAAGGTAAGGCATATTGAGGTCAACACCCGGAACATTAACGCCCTTATGATTGCTTAAAAGTCCGCCGTCAATAACTGTGCAATGAATATCCGAACCTTTAACACTGTCAACTTTCATAGAAATAAGACCGTCGTTAATAAGAATAACCGTACCCGGCTTAACATCGTTAGGCAAACCCTCATAGTTTACATAACTTTTCTTCTCGTTACCCATACACTTTTTGGTTGTTAAAGTGAATTTGTCGCCGTGATTTATAGTTACGCCGTCAGGGTTTTCAAAGTCGCCGAGTCGAACCTCCGGACCCTTTGTGTCAAGCAAAGTAGCAATGGGAGCATTGAGTTTTTCCCTAACTGCTAAAACTTCTTTAAGCCTTTTTTCGTGGTCTTCGTAAGCGCCGTGGCTGAAGTTAAACCTTGCAACATCCATACCGGCTTTAATCATTTTTTCGAGCGTTTGAGGGTTATCCGTTGCCGGACCCAATGTACAAATAATTTTCGTTTTTTTCATTATAAATCTATCTCCATAGTAAAAATTCTAAAAGATTAGGAAATGCCTATTAACTTTATTCCGCATATAAATATAAACATTTCTCGATAGTATAATAACACAAAAATGCAAAAATGCAATATTATTTTTTTACAAATATATATAATTAACACATTATTAAAACAAAATGATAAACGAAAGTCCGATAAATATATAAAAAGGAGCGAACAAAGTCCGCCCTTTTAAATCTCACAGTCAGCCAAGCTGACAACTCCCTTTTAAAAAGGAGCCATAATCGGTTTATAAAATTTTACAGCCGTATGAAACCGGCTTTGTAACGGCAATATCCTTGGCGTAATCTTTAAGTTTGCCTGCTGCCGATTCGGCTTTTTCTTTATCGTCAAAAATTCCGAACACGGTAGGACCGCTGCCGCTCATACAAACGCCCAAAGCACCCTCGTCCCTCATAACATTTTTTATGTCTACTTTATTGGGAACTTCAATAAACTGCTCAAAAACATTTTCCATCTTTGAGCAAATTTCCTTCAAATCTCTGCTTTGCATAGCGTAAAGCATACCCATTTTATCGGGAGTATGAACTTTACCGCAAGTGTCAAACTGAGAATATGCCTTGCCGGTATTAACGCCGTAATCAGGCTTTGCAATAAGAATAAAGCACTGACGAAGCGGTTTAACTTTATTAAGCACATCGCCTATACCCTGAGCAAGGAGTGTGCCGCCCTTGATACAAAACGGAACATCCGCGCCGATTTTAACACCGATATCGCAAAGTTCATCATCGCTTAAGTTTGCAGCCAAAAGCTTATTGAGCGCAACGAGCACACCTGCACCGTCGGCACTTCCGCCTGCAAGACCGGCTTGGTGAGGAATACGCTTAACAAGGTCGATATTAATACCCTTATTTTTAATTTTAGTTGCTTTAAAAAAAGCGTCTGCCGCTTTATATGCAATATTTTTTTCATCAAGCGGAATATCGTCGATATTGCAAGTAATTGTAATCTTTTTTGACTTGGTTTCGCTTACCGTAACCGTGTCATAAAGACCTATGCTTTGCATAATCATAAAAAGGTCGTGATATCCGTCGGTACGCTGACAAATAATATCAAGCATTAAGTTTATTTTTGCATATGCGTTAACTTTAACTTCCATTAATTTTCTCCGAGTTCTTTAACAAATTCGCCTATTCGCCTTACAGCTTCCTTAATATTATCGATAGAATAGCAATATGATACACGAATGAAGCCCTCGCCGCAGTCACCGAAAGCATTGCCCGGAACTACCGCAACTCTTTTAGACTTGATAAGCTGCTCGCAAAATTCTTCGGACGAAAGACCTGTTGACTTAATGCAAGGGAAAACATAAAACGCACCCTCCGGCTCAAAGCAGTTAAGACCGATTTCTCTAAACGCATTGACGGTGAATTTGCGGCGCATATCGTAGTCCTCGCGCATTTTTCTTATATCCTCAGCACCGTTTCTCAGTGCTTCAATAGCGGCATACTGAGAAGTGGTAGGAGCAGACATAATTGCATATTGGTGAAGCTTTGTCATCTGCTTAATAATAGGAGTGGGACCGAGAGCGTAGCCAAGTCGCCAACCGGTCATTGAATAAGTTTTTGAAAATCCGTTGATAACAATAGTCCTTTCCTGCATACCGTCAAGAGAAGCAATGGTTGTATGCTCCTCGTTGCCATAAGTAAGTTCGCAGTAGATTTCGTCGGACAAAACGAGCAAATCGTGTTTCTTAATAACTGTTGCAATTTTTTCCAAATCTTCTTTTCTCATAACAGCGCCCGTTGGGTTATTAGGGAAAGGAAGAACAATCATCTTGGTTTTATCTGTTACGGCATTTTCGATTTCCTCGGGCATAAGCCTAAAGTTATCTTCATTTTTAGTGACGATAGGAACGGGAACGCCGCCGCAAATTTCAATAATCGGCTTGTAGCAAACGAAGCTCGGCTCAACTACGAGCACTTCATCGCCCGGGCAAACGAGAGAACGAATAGCCATATCAATACCCTCGGAGCCGCCGACTGTCACCATAATTTCACTCTTAGCGTCATAGTTAACATTAAATCTGCGTGAATAATAAGCCGCAATTTCTTCTCTTAAAAGAGCAAGACCTGCGTTTGCCGTATATCTTGTAGCACCCTGTTCAAGGGAATTGATACCCGTTTGCCTAATGTGCCACGGAGTTTTAAAATCAGGTTCACCTACACCGAGAGATATAACATTGTCCATTTCCTCGGCAATAGAAAAGAACTTACGAATTCCGCTCGGCTTAATCTCGGTAATAGTAGGGTTTAAATAATTATTGTAGTCCATCAGAATGAAAGTATCCCCCTGTCATCCTTTGGAGGTTCGGTAAAGTATACACCCTGCTCCTTATATTTTTTAAGAATGAAGTGAGTTGCGGTTGACATAACACCGTCAAGAGGTGAAAGACGGTTGGTAACGAAAAGCGCAATTTCCTCAAACGATTTGTCCGAAACCATACAGCAAAGGTCAAAGCCGCCGCTCATAAGATAAATGCTTTCAACTTCTTCCAAAGCCGCAATTCTGCTGGCAATTTCATCAAAACCGTGACCGAATTTAGGCTGAACTCTAATTTCAATAAGAGCGGTAACCGTTTGAGCTTTAGCCTTATTTTTATCTATCATTGCACGGTAGCCTTTAATAACTCCGCTTTCTTCATAAAGACGAATTTGTTTTTCTGTTTCTTCTTCCGTTTTGTCAATCATAACAGCAATTTCTTTATTGCTGAGCCTTGGATTTTTTTCAAGTATTTCTAATAATTTATCCATATCTGTTTCCTTTTATTTATTATTTTATCTCAATCAGCCTCGGCTGACGCTTTTCAAACACTGTAACAAAGTCAAAGTCTGCCGCTCGTGCGATGTCAAAACCCTGCTCAATACCCTGGCAAATTCTGTTTGCATAGTGAGAATCAGAGCCTAAAGTAATATATTTGCCGCCGAGTTCTTTATACCTTTTAACAAAAGAAATGTTAGGAAGCGTATCTTTCATATCCATAAAAAGACCGGAAGTATTAATTTCAAGCGCCTTATCATTTTTAATAAGTTCTTCAAATATAGCGTCGCAAACATCGCTGTATTTATTCATATCAACATCAATTTTTTCCCTTGCGACAATATATCTTAACGGGTAAGTAAGATGGGCAAGAGAGTCAAAAGCACCCCACTTGCAAAGTTCCAAAAGACCGTCAAAATACCTTGTTAAAAGCTCGTCAATATCATAATTTTTATAATCGAGGAAAAAGAAATCTTCCATATTTTCAAGATTATGAAGCGAACCTAAAACAAAATCATAATCGTACTTATTAAGTAAAGCTTCTGTTTCTTTTTTCCTATAAATACCCTGTCCTATTTCAATGCCCTTGAGTATTTCGATTTTATCGCTGTATTTATTTATACAATAGTTTATATCTTTAAGTTGAGCCGGGCAAAGCTCGTCAGGGTTCATATCAGCCCCGTCGATATCGCAGTGGTCGGTTATCGCAATAACCTTTGCACCCTTTTCTATCGCACTTTGGCACAATTCTTCAACGCTGTCGTTGCCGTCGAAAGAATGAATAGAATGCGTATGAACATCAACTATATTTTCATATTTCACAATAATCGCCTCAATTTTATACAAACATACAATAAGCTTTTGATATGATAACACAAAAAGCAAAAAAATAAAATATATTTCTTCTAATTTATTGAAAAAAGTTTAGCGCTCTGTTATAATTTTAAACTGTACAAATAAAATGTAATGAGTAAATGGCTTGGAGGACAACAAATATGAGAGCATTTATTACAGTTGTAGGTAAAGATACGGTAGGCATTCTTGCAAAGGTATCTGCTATTTGCGCAAAGCACGAAATCAACATTACAGAAGTATCTCAAACTATTCTTGATGATATGTTTTGTATGATTATGCTTGCGGATATATCTAAAAGCACAGTAGGCTTTATTGAATTTTCAGAAGAACTTACAAAGTACGGCGAGGAAAATAATCTTTCGATTCACGCTATGCACGAGGACATCTTCAACTCAATGCACAGAATATAGGAGGTGTCACTCTTGATTAATTCAAAAGAAATACTTGAAACCATAAGAATGATACAGGATGAATGCCTTGACATAAGAACTACCACAATGGGTATTTCACTTCTTGACTGCGGCGACACTGACATTGACAAATCCTGCCAAAAGATTTATGACAAGATTTGCACAAAAGCGGAGCATCTTGTTTCAACCGGCGAACAGATTGAAAAAGAATACGGTATACCTATTATAAATAAAAGAGTAAGTGTTACTCCTATCGCAATTATGGCAGGCATCAGTGGCGGCGACCCAATAAAATATGCGCTTGCGCTTGAAAGAGCGGCTCAAACTATCGGCGTTAACTTTATCGGCGGTTACAGCGCGCTTGTTCAAAAAGGTTTTGCGGCAGGCGACCTTGAGCTTATCAACTCTATTCCGAGGGCTTTGGCTGAAACGGAGCACATCTGTTCTTCCGTTAACATCGGCTCAACAAAAGCCGGTATCAATATGGACGCCGTTAAAATTATGGGTCAAAAGGTTAAGGAAGCGGCTGAACTCACAAAAGATAACGACTGCATTGCGGCAGGTAAGCTTGTTGTATTTTGTAACGCTCCTGAGGATAACCCGTTTATGGCAGGTGCTTTCCACGGTGTGAGCGAACCTGACTGCGTAATTAATGTTGGCGTATCGGGTCCGGGTGTTGTAAGAAGCGCCGTTTCAAAACATCCCGATTATTCTATTAATGAAATTGCAGAGCTTATTAAAAAGACTGCGTTTAAAATCACCCGTATGGGTCAGCTTGTGGGCGTTGAAGCGTCAAGAAGGCTCGGCGTTGATTTCGGTATCGTTGACCTTTCACTTGCTCCTACTCCTGCTGTAGGCGACTCTGTTGCTCACATTCTTGAGGAAATCGGTCTTGAGCAGTGCGGTGGTGCGGGTACAACAGCTTGCCTTGCTATGCTCAACGATGCAGTTAAAAAAGGCGGCGTTATGGCTTCTTCAAGCGTCGGCGGTCTTTCGGGCGCATTTATCCCTGTAAGTGAAGACGCAGGTATGATTGACGCTGCAAGAAGCGGTGCGCTCACTATTGAAAAGCTTGAAGCTATGACTGCAGTTTGCTCTGTCGGTCTTGATATGATTGTTATTCCGGGCGATACCACTGCCGAAGTTATCAGCGGTATTATTGCCGACGAAGCGGCTATAGGTATGGTTAACTGCAAAACCACGGCTGTAAGAGTTATTCCTGCTATCGGCAAGAAGATTGGCGACGAGCTTGAATTCGGTGGTCTTTTGGGCAGCGGTCCTGTTATGAAAGTTAACACAAAGTCCCCTGCTCAGTTTATCAACCGCGGCGGTAAAATTCCTGCTCCTATGCACAGCCTTAAAAACTAAGGAGATATGCTAAATATGAATAATGAAATTACTGCGGCTATTGCAGGTGCGATTGAAGCTTTTGAAAGTTCAAACAATTTTGTTATCACTGCAATAAAAAGGCAAATAAATATTGTTGATGTAGGCTCTCGCAACCCTTGGGCAAAAGCCGAAAGCAAAAAATTAATTTCTGTATTATAATGATTAACACCCCTCACCTAAACGGTGAGGGGTGTTTTTATAGCCAAAATAAAATTTTGTTTGTTATTGCCAAAAGTTTATATTTGTGTTATAATTAATCGTGCAAATTATATTGTAGGGTTTCTTTGCCTTTTTTAGTAAAAAACTCTGCTTAATACTAAGGAGGAATTATTTTGAAAGAAACAAAAGCAATGGCATATGTAAATATGTATGGCGTTCTTGCGTGCCTTGAAAATTTATGTGAGCTTGACGACGAAGCAAAAGCTATAGTTAAAGGTATTAAAAAGCCTGTATCGCTTTGTTTTGAAGTTGCTAACGGTCCGTGTTGTACATTTCATTTCAGCCAAAACGGTTGCACAATCAGTGAGGGCAGTTACGGCTGTACCTGCAAGATGAACTTTGCAAGCCCTGAAAAGTTCAATGCGCTTATCGACAATAACAAACCGGGTATACCTACAAAAAATGCAGTGCAGGTGCTTTCATTTTTGCTCGGTCCTTTCACCAAGCTTACAAACAGGCTTACAAAGCTTCTTATGCCAAGTGAGGATGACCTTAAAAACAGAGCATTTTTTGAAGAATCAACCGTTCTTACATTTTATACTATCGCAGGTGCTCTTTCAGCGCTTGCAAACCACGACAGCGTTGCTAAGCATTCTGCCCTTTACACTGTTGACGGCGATGTTCAAATGGGCATTACAGATGTATGCTATGCAACACTCCGTGTTCGCAATCATACTTTTGAAACTATTAAGGAAAAGCCTGACACTCCGAGAGCTATTATGGAGTTTAAGACTATTGACCTTGCAAACGCTCTCTTTAACGGTACTGCTTCAACAATGGCAGAACTTTGCGCCGGTAACATATATATGAGCGGTATGATTAATATGATAGATAATGTAAACCGTATTCTCGACAGAGTCGGTATGTATTTAGGTTAAGGAGGAGCAATAATGAGTAAATTTCCTGAATATAAGCATGAAAAATCGCAGGAGTGGTTTAACAGAGCGCTCGCCGCAATTCCGTCGGGTGTGTACGGTCACCTCGGTCCGTCGGAAGGTCTTTTCTTACCTATTACAAAATGGCCGCTTATGTCTGACCACGCTAAGGGTACATATTTTTGGGATGTTGACGGCAACAAGTACCTTGACTTTATGTGCGCTTACGGTCCCAATGTTTTAGGTTACTGCGACGATGATGTTGACAAGGCTGCTATGGAACAGCTTAAAAGGGGCAACTGTACCACTTCCCCATCATACAAAATGGTTGAGTGTGCCGAACTTCTTAAAGACACTGTTGCTACTGCCGACTGGGCCTTCTTTATGAAAAACGGTTCTGACGCCACAACATTCAGTGTTATGTGCGCCCGCGCTCACACTGGCAAAAAGAAGATGATGTTCTTTAAAGGATATTATCACGGCGATTTCCAGTGGGCACAAAAGATTGACTATCCGGGTATTCTCCCTGAAGAAGTTGAAAACAATATTGTAGTTCCTTGGTTTGATATGGACGCTATGCAGAAAGCTTATGACGCTTGCGGCGGCGATGTTGCAGGTCTTATCGCTCAGCCTTACGACCACGGCAATTTCTCCGACAATGTTTGCGCTACTAAGGAGCAATGGGCAAAAGTTCGTAAGTTCTGCGACGACCACGGTATGGTTCTTATTATCGATGATGTTCGTACCGGTTTCCGTCTTGACCTTGCAGGTTCAGACCACTACTACGGCTTCAAAGCTGACCTTATTTGCTTCTGTAAAGCGCTTGCAAACGGCTACAATATGTCTGCTGTCTGCGGTCAGGAGCATATGAAGAGCACCGCTTCTTCCGTTGTATACACAGGTTCTTACTGGATGAGTGCCGAGCCGTTTGCCGCTTGCCTTGCTTGTATTCCTAAGATGAAGAAACTTGATACACCTAAGATGTTTAGGGAAATGGGTACTAAGCTTACAGACGGTTTTAAAGAAGCCGGCAAGCAGCACGGTTTCAACCTCGTTGTATCGGGTGAGCCTGCGCTCTTCTATTTAAGAGTTGCAAACGATGACAACCTTATGCTTCACCAGGAGTGGATAGCCGAGTGCGTATCAAGGGGTCTTTTCCTTGCTTCTCACCACAACCACTTTATGAATGCGGCTGTAACCGACGACGATATCAAGCTTGCCATTGACATTGCAGAGGACGCATTCTCGGTTGTTGCCGAAAGGCATCCTGAAGTACCGGGTCTTATCAAATAATATAATTTAATCGTAATTGGGTAAAAACAAATTTAATATATTTAACGGAGGTAAAATTTATGTCGGCTAATTACAAGCCATTTGACAAAGCTGAATGGCTGCGCCTTGAAAAAAAGGCTGACGAACTCAGAAGACTCACCATCCAAACCGCAATTTGGGGTGGTTCGGGTCACCTTGGCGGTGCGCTCAGCGCTATGGATGCAATGACAATTTTGTATCACCGCTTTATGAAACTTGATGTTAACAACCCTGACCTTGCAGACAGGGACAGATTTGTCCTTTCAAAGGGTCACGCCGCAGTAGGTTATGCTCCTGTAATTTGCGATTACGGTTTTATGCCTATTGACGAGCTTAAAATCTTTAACCTCACCGGTGCCAAGATTGGTATGCACCTTGACTGCAACAAGGTTAGAGGCATTGACTGTTCAACCGGTTCGCTCGGTCACGGTCTTTCACTTGCTGTAGGTTTTGCCCTTGCAGGCAGAGTTAACGGCATTGACTATATGAACTATGTTTTGACCGGTGACGGCGAGCTTAACGAAGGTTCAAACTGGGAAGCTGCTATGAGTGCCGCTCAGTTTAAGCTGTCAAATGTTGTCGTTCTTGCCGATATTAACAAATGTATGATTGACGGCAGAGTTGACGACGAAATGAAAGTTGAACCTGTTGACAAGAAGTTTGAAGCATTCGGATTTAATGTTATTCGCATTGACGGTCACAACTTTAAGCAGCTTAACGACGCTATTGAAAGCGCTATTGAAAATCACAAAAACGGCGGTGACAAGCCGACTGCTATTGTTATGGACACATTCAAGGGTGAAGGTGTTGACTTTATGAAAGACAATTACTTATGGCACTACGGTTCACTCGACGAAGAAAAGACAAAGCAGGCATATGCAAGTCTTGACGCATATTACAAAGAACGCTGCGAGCGAGCAGAGAAGGAGGCATAAGCAATGGGTGGAATGACATATACAATGACTGATACCACTAAACTTTCAACTGCTGAATGTTACGGTATCGCACTTTGCGAGCTTGGCGAAGAACACAAGGATGTTGTTGCTCTTACTGCCGACCTTGCTAAATCAACTAAAATCGGTATGTTCGGTGACAAGTTCCCTGACAGATTTTTTAATGTAGGTATTGCTGAGCAAAACCTTTTCGGCGTTGCGGCAGGTATGGCTAAAAATGGTCTTATTCCTTTCGCTTCAACATTTGCTATTTTTGCTTCTGCCCGTTCACTCGACCAGGTTCACACGGACATTTGCTATCAAAATGTTCCTGTTAAAATTATTGCTACCCACGCAGGTACATCTTTCGGTCAGGCTGGTTCTACTCACCATTCGCTTATTGATATGGCTTGTATGAGAGTTCTTCCTAATATGACTGTTATTTGCCCTTGCGACGGTTCTGAAACTTACCACGCAGTTAAAGCGGCTTATGACATTCCGGGTCCTGTTTACATTCGTATAAACCGCGGTTTTGACCAGGTTATTTACAAGTCACCTGCCGACTGCAAGTTTGAGTGGAACAAGGCAAGCGTTATGAACGAGGGTACCGACATCACTGTTATCGCCTGCGGTTCTTGTGTGTTTGAAGCTATGCAGGCTGCCCGTATGATGGAAGCCGACGCAGGTTTAAAAGTTAGGGTTCTTAATATGCACACTATCAAGCCTCTTGATGAAGAAGCTGTTATGTCTGCTATTATGGACACAAGAAGAATTATTACAGTTGAGGACCACGAAGTTATGGGCGGTTTAGGCTCTGCAGTTGCAGAAGTTGTAGCCAAGAGCGGTAAAGCCTGTGCGTTTAAGATGCTCGGTCATCAAAATGCATTTTCAACTATCGGTCTTCAAGAAGACCTTCTCGCAATGGCTAAGATTGACGCCAACGGTATCAGCGAAGCTATCGGCGAAATGATGCACGCAGACTTTGAAGCTGATGATGCTTGGGACGACGAATTTTGATGTGTCGTTTAAAGTAACATTTATCAACTGAAAGGAGTGTATCTTTATGGCAAGTGACGAAACCCGTTACACCAACAAAATATTTATGGCGGCAGCATTACCGCTTATGAAAACTATTGCGACCGATGTGCCTGAGCTAAAAAAGAAATTTGAGGGCGTAAATGCTATTTATCAGGTTTCGGCTAAGGTTAACGCAGAGGACAAAGAGGCTGTTCATTTTATCGTTGAAAACGGTGAATGGAGCGTAAAACTCGGTGAATATCTCGGTCAGGAAAGAATTGACGCTGAACTCGCATTTTCTTCTATGGAAAAGATGAACGAGTTTATGAAAGGCAAAATGACTTCGCTTCCTAAAATGAAAGTTAAGTCGGTAAGCAAGTTTGCCAAATTTATGGCTGTTCTTTTAAAAATGTCATCGCTTTTGAGCATTACAGAGCCGCCTGAAAACGATGAAGAGCTTTCGCTTCTTCTTTGCAAGCTTTATTTCTACCTGCTTTCTTCAGGCATTTCCCAGCTTAACAAGATGGGTCACCCGCAGGTTCACGATTGGGCGCTTAAAAGCCCTGACCGCTGCTATCAATGGGCAGTCGAGGGTCATCCTGAATGTACGGCATATATGCGCGTTAAAGCAGGCAAATCAAGAGCAGGCAGAGGCGAATACAAGCGTTCAAAGCCGTTTTTCTGTATGAAATTTGACTGCGCTACTTCTGCGCTTAAAATTTTGCTCGGTACCGGTGATATGTTCCAAATGACTGCAAACAAGCAGCTTATTATGGAGGGTGCGCCTGAATTCGGCGTACAAATCGGCGATTATATGATGCTCGTCGGTTCTCTTGCAAAATAATATTAGGCAAATATCATTTGTCCGCAAAATAAACCTTTCTAAATTTTAGAGAGGTTTATTTTTTTGCTCTTTTATGTTAAAATTAAGGTACAAATAATAAGAGGTGCATTATGGAATACAATAATGAAAAATTCGTAAATGAATTTAAAAATAAAATAGCTGAACTCAGGCCAAAAAATGTTCTTTTTATATGCAGTGGTGAATACGACAGGTACGGTTATCGAAAAGCGCTTGATGAAATCAAAATTAAAAGCGCAGCGTTTTGTGATTTTGAGCCATGCCCTGAGGTGAGTTCGGTAGAAAAAGGGATTGAAGCGTACAAAGAAAACGGCTGTGATTTTATTATAGCGGTCGGCGGCGGAAGTGCGATTGACACTGCAAAAGGAATCAAGTATTATTCTAAACTTGACTTTCCTATTCTTGCAATTCCTACCACTGCGGGCACAGGTGCCGAGGTCACTCGTTTTTCAGTGCTTTACAGGAACAAGGACAAGGAATCGGTCAGCGATTACAGCATAATTCCAAACTATCAGATTTTTGATTCAACTGTTTTAAAATCGCTTCCATACGAGCAAAAGGTCGTAACCTCGCTTGATGCATTTTGCCACAGTGTTGAAGCATTCTGGTCAAAGGATGCAACCGACGAAAGCAGAGAATACAGCAAAAAGGCGCTTGTGCTTTTTAATGATAATTTTGCAAAATATCTTGAAAATGACGAGAATACATTTGCGCCGATGCTTGAATGCAGTATGCTTGCAGGCAAGGCTATTAACATTGCACGCACAACCTCACCTCACGCTTTCAGTTACAAGCTTCACAAGCTTAAAGGTTTTCACCACGGTCACGCAGTTGCCGTTTGCCTCGCTTACATTTGGAAATATATGAGTAAAAACGAAGAACTTAACGAATTAATGAAGCAAACCGAGGAGATAACAGGTTTTGACAATAATGCTTTCATCAATTTTCTTTCCAAATTAGGTCTTTTAGACGACTTAACAATGACACCTGAACAGTTTGACGAAACGATAAACGGAGTTAACACCGCAAGGCTTCAAAATAACCCGATGCCTTTTACAAATGAGGATATAAAAAATATTTATTCGTCGTTTATCAAGGTAATATAAATTAATGATGTAGGACTCGGCGTCCTCGACGAAGCGAAAAAATTTTTAATCGTTAAAAATTCAAATTTTAACACACGAAGTACAAATCGCACTGATATTCTATAGCTGAAAGGGAGTGGCAGGATGTTTTCCGTATTAGTAGCAGACGATGAAAAAGCAATAAGAGAAAGCATTAAAGATTACCTTGAAGCAAAAGGATATTTTGTAAAAACGGCAGCCGACGGCGAAAGTGCACTTGAACTGTTTTACGAAAATAATTTTGACTTGGTAATTCTTGATGTGATGATGCCGAATGTAAACGGCTTTGACGCATGCCGAGCAGTGAGAAGAAGCAGCAATCTTCCTGTTCTGTTTTTAACGGCTATGAATCAGGAGAAAGATTACCTAAAAGGCTTTGAGTGCGGTTGCGACGATTATATCGTTAAACCGTTTCCGCTGTCTGTTCTGTACGAAAAGTGCAAGTCGCTTATCAAACGCTACAAAGGGATAGACGAGGAAAACAAGCTTGAAGCATACGGTATAACACTTGACCTCGCTTGCAAAAGAGTTTATGTTGACGGCAAAGAAATTTCTCTTGCGCACAAAGATTTCAAAATTCTCTGCTACCTTATGGAAAACAAAGGCAGGGTTTTAAATCGAGAACTTATTTTGACCTACGCTTGGGGATACGATTTTGACGGTGACGACAGAGTTGTTGACACTCACATTAAGCGTATACGAAAAGCGCTCGGCGATAAATCAAGCCTCATTAAAACCGTGATAAACACCGGCTACTCCTTTAGGGAGGTGTGATTTATGAAAAAAACAAAAAAAGTTTTATCAATCGTAACTGCTGTCGTTTTGGTTTTGTATTTTTCATCAATGGCTGTTTTGTACTACAATATGAGGCAAACGGTTAAAGGCAGTATCAGCTCTGTTGTGAGCACTTATGTTGATGAAGCTATAGGCTACACTTGCAAAAACTTAGACCACTTTGTATCAAATGAAAATCAAAATCAGCCGATGTATCCTACTAAATTTTATGTTTATGACGGAACAGGCGAAAAACTGCTTGCGCAAACTTCAAACCAAATAATGTTTGAGTACAGTCCGCTTCTTAAAACAGGAGTAATTAATCTTGACGAATATTTATCGCAGGAAAAGCTTGAAGCACTTGTCCAAATGGATAATAAGTATTCTTCAAACTATTCAACCTTTAAGTATGCTTTTGACGGCGACAAGATAATTCCGTGCTCGCTTGTGTTTAGGTTGCTTGAGCCTTACGGCAAGGACGGTGAAACTTTCACTTTTACCGACACAAAGCCGACGGACGAAATCAGTTGTCTTTCAAAATATTTTCATATGAATTTATATAAAGAAAATTTGGCTGATTATCAGATTAATGACTATGAATTTATAGACAAAAAATTTGACGAGGGCAAAGTCACCAAAGCCGAATTTGACGGAAATATAAACAATTCTTTGGGTCTTGATAATATTAATTATTTTGATGAAACATTTGTTGAAAAAGGCAAATATGTTTTAAAACAAGTTTCTTTTATAGAGACCGAAGATGATAATTTCTATATTTTCATAACATACACAGCGGCAAATTTGAATAAAAATATTGTAGAAGACTACCGTTTTACAAGGTGGGCAACAGGTTTATCTTCATTTTTTGCGGTTTCACTCGTAATTTCGCTTGCAGTGGCATATAACATTATGAAAAAAGAGCAGATGAAAACGGCGAAATACGCTTTTTCAAATGCCGCCGCTCACGAACTTAAAACTCCGCTTGCAATTATCCAAAATCGGTGCGAGCTTGTGATGGAAAAAGTGAACGAGGACAAAAACGACGAGTATGTAAAGTCGGTTTATGAAGAATCAATCAGGATGAATAAGCTTGTTAAAAATCTTTTGCAGTACAACTCGCTTACAATGAACAGCGATATTGACAAAAAAGCATGCGACCTTGACAGAATTGTAAAAAAAGAGATTGAAAAATACCGACCGCTTGCGGCTTCAAAAGATGTCGGCATTGAAAATTTAGCAGTTGAAAAATGCTCGGTTAAATGCAATGATGAGCTTATCGGTTTGGTAATAGATAATTTCCTTTCAAACGCAGTCAAGTTTGCAACACCAAAAACTGTTATAAAAGTCAGCCTTACAAAAAAAGGCAAAAAGCTAAAACTCGGCGTTTATAACAAAGGCGAAAACATTTCAAAAGAGCAAGGAAAAGAACTTTGGGAGCTTCTTTATAAAGGTGATATGTCGCGAAACAGGGACGAAAATTCATCGGGTATGGGGCTTGCCATATCCCGCCAAATTCTTGAACTTCACGGCTTTAAATACGGCTTTGAAAACAAAGATGACGGAGTAGAATTCTACTTTATAGCAAAATAAAAAAATCGGTTCACAACAGTTTGTTGTGAACCGATTTTTTATATCACGGGTCGTCGAGGACGCCGCCCCCCTACAATATTTTTAATAAAAACTTACTGTTAAAACTGTATGCTCCAATAAGCAGGAGAAATTTTGAAAACATTAATGCTAATCATCATAATAAGCCAGTCAAGCACTATTGCGCCGCCGAGGATATAGTCAAGTTTGAGTACTTTATGGTAAGGTATTGCGATTATCCGATTCATAAGCGGAGTAAAGAAATATTCCATAAGAAAAACAACACCGAGTGAAAGAGCAGTAGTAGTCGGAACGCTCGTGTACTGAGTAACATGAAGCGGAATACCGCTGTAGTTCCATAGCTGAATACCACTAATTTGTTCAAACATTGTGCCGACGATTATTTCACCGAAGAATACGAAAAGAAATACTACGCTGAAATAATAAAGCTGTGATAAAAACTGCGTTTTTTTATCGTCTTTTGTAAATAGACGAATGTTAAATGCTCTCGCTTTTTTAGGTGTTCCGAGCGCAAAGTACAATGCCCACATAGCTATTGAATAACAAAAGAGAAACGGAAGTATCTGGTTTCGGGAATCTAATATCCCTTTCGAGGCAAGGCGAAAGAGATTCTCAACCCAGTAACCTATGTGGGCATAGACCAAGCTTGCAAGCCAAAGGTGACTTATATCATAGTCGTACAGTTTGATTATTTTTCTTTTATTCACCGTAGATTTCGTAAATATCGGATTTTTAGCAAGATCTTCCTGTAAAGTCATAACATTTTGCCTCCTTTGAACTTTGAATATATTATTACCCAAATCTCAACTTTACCTCAAATTTAGGCTCAAATATTGTCTTTTTATACTTTAAATGTTAAAATATTCTTTATAAAGAGCGCTCCCCTGCTCTACTGATAAACGAGGTGATTTTATGTTTAACATTCTAATAGTTGAGGACGACAAAAGCGTAGGCAGGCTTATGAAAAGTGTGTTAAGCGACGCAGGATACACCTGTACCCTTGCCGAAAACGGAAAAGCGGCGCTTGACATTATGGACAAAAAGCAAATTGACCTTGCCGTTGTTGACATTATGATGCCGATTATGAACGGCTATGAATTTACAAAAACACTTAGGGACGGCGCCTGCGACATTCCTATTCTTATGGTTACGGCTAAAATCACCCACGAAGATAAAAAGAAAGGGTTTGAACTCGGCATTGACGATTTTCTTGCCAAGCCTTTTGACACGGAAGAACTTTTGTGGCGAGTTAAAGCGCTTGCAAGGCGTTCAAAAATCGCAAGCGAAAAAAAGCTTACTTTAGGTTCAACCGAGCTTGATTACAATGCTTTCAGCGTTAAAGTCGAAAACAAGGAAATAAGTGTTACGCCAAAAGAATTTTTGCTTTTATACAAGCTTCTCTCCTACCCTAATCAGCTTTTTACCAAGCGGCAGATTATGGATGAAATTTGGAGTTTTGACACAGAGAGCGACGAGCACACAGTTGAGGTGCACATTAACAGGCTGAGAGAAAAATTTAAGGATAATAAAGATTTTTCTATAAAAACGATTCGCGGCTTTGGATATATGGGAGTTGTGGCAAATGGCAATTAAAAATAAAAAAGAGCCTACATTTAAGGCTAAAAATGTCAGGTTTATATCGTCGGCAATAGTATTTTGCATTGAACTTGTAACGACGCTTATTACGGTTGCACTTTATTACCTTTTAATCTTTTTTCACCTAATGCCGAAAGATACATTCATTTCAATATGGATGCCGGTTATTATTTTCGCGTCCTGCAATTTGGTTGGTGCAATAGTAGCATCTATCTTTTCCTCCCAAATTCTTAAACCTATCGGCGAAACGATAGACGCGCTTCAAAAGGTTGCAAAAGGAGATTTTGACATCAGACTTGAAACAGAAACCGGTAATTCAAGAACGAAGCAGCTTAAACAATCGCTCAACGAAACGGCAAAGGAGCTCGGTTCGATTGAAGTAATGCGAAACGATTTTACAAACATTATTTCGCACGAGTTTAAAACACCGGTATCATCAATTATGGGTTATGCGCAAAGACTTAAAAATAGCGACCTTGACGAAAAAGAAAAGGCTGACTGTATTGACACAATCATTAATGAATCGAAGCGGCTTAATTCTATGACGAGCAACATCCTGCTTTTGACTAAAATCGAAAATACGGGCATAGTAGCCGACAAAAAAGAATTTTCGCTTGACGAACAGATTAGAAACTGCGTTATTTTGCTTCAAAACGAATGGCTTGAAAAGAATATTTTCCCAAACGGTGATTTGGCGAGAGTGAATATTGTTGCAAACGAGGAGCTTACCTCGCACATTTGGCTAAACATTCTTCAAAACGCAATTAAATATACGGATGAAAACGGAAAAATTGATGTTAAGCTTTATGGGGAAAGCGAAAATGCTGTTGTTAAAATAAGCGACAACGGCAAGGGTATGAGCGAGGAAGAACAAAAGCATATTTTTGACAAATTTTATCAGGCAGACGGCAACCACAGTATCGGCGGAAACGGGTTGGGTCTTTCAATCGCAAAAAGAATAGTGCAAATGCACGGCGGCGATATAAGCGTGGAATCAAAGCCTGAAATCGGCACTTGTTTTACCGTAATTTTGCCTAAATCAAATTAGTTTTGTATAAAATAAATAATAATAGTATTGATATGCATCTAATATTCTATCTATTGCACTTTGAAAATAAGCATATAATATGGTAAAATATATAGGTAAAAAATATGTCGGAGGACTAATTAATGCTTTATACTGAAATGACAAAAGAACAGCTCCTTGATGAAAAAAAGGTACTTGAAGAAAGATATAACGCTTTTAAGGCTAAAAATCTTAAACTCGATATGAGCCGCGGCAAGCCATGCAAAGAACAGCTTGACCTTTCTATGGATATGCTTAACTGCGACAATTATGTTGACGGCGGCGTTGACCTTAGAAACTACGGTATGCTTGACGGTATTCCAAGCTGCAAAAAGCTTTTTGGCGAGCTTATGGGCGTTGACGCTAAGAATGTTGTAGTAGGTCCTACTGCAAGCCTTAACCTTATGTTTGACTATATCGGTCAATGCTTTATTCAGGGTGCAGGTTCAACTCCTTGGTGCAAGCTTGACGAGGTTAAATTCCTCTGCCCTGTTCCGGGTTATGACAGGCATTTCACAATTTGCGAACATTACGGAATTAAGATGATTAATGTACCTATGCTTGAAGACGGTCCTGATATGGATATGATTGAAGAACTTATTAAGGACGAAAGCGTAAAAGGTATGTTCTGCGTGCCTAAGTATTCTAACCCTCAGGGTATCACTTTCAGCGACGAAGTTGTTGAAAGAATTGCCGCATTAAAGCCTGCAGCAAAAGATTTCAGAATTATTTGGGACAATGCTTATTGCGTTCACGATCTTACAGATAACGGCGACAAGCTTCTTAATATTTTTGACATTCTTCCTAAATATAATAATGAAGATATGGTTATTGAAGTTTGCTCAACATCAAAGATTACTTTCCCGGGCGCAGGTGTTTCGGCTATTATCGCAAGTGACAACAACATTGCCGCTATTAAGAAAAGACTTAACTGCGAAACAATCAGTTATGACAAAATGAATCAGCAGCGCCATGTTCAGTATTTTAAAAACGCTGACGGTGTGCTTAAACATATGAAGAAACATGCAGCTATTCTTAAACCGAAGTTTGATATGGTGCTTGACCACCTTGAAAAGGAGCTTGGCGGTACAGGCATTGCAACATGGTTTAACCCTAACGGCGGCTATTTTATCAGCCTTGATGTTATGAACGGCTGTGCTAAAAGAACAGGCGAACTTTGCAAGGAAGCAGGCGTTACACTTACAAGCGTAGGTGCAACTTTCCCTTACGGTCTTGACCCTAACGACAGCAATATCCGTATCGCTCCGTCATTCCCACCGACTGACGAACTTGATATGGCAGCTGAACTTCTTTGCATTTGCGCTAAGCTTGCGTGCATTGAAAAATTGGTAGGTTAATGATATGAAAATCGGTGCGTCAACATCTTGCTTTTATCCGCTTGAAACGGAAAAGGCATTAATAAAGGTCTGCGAGCTTGGGTACAAAAATGCCGAGGTTTTTATGAATGCACCTTCTGAACTTGAAGAGCCTTTTTTAAAAGAATTAAATACTATTGCCAAAAACGGAGGGACTGATATTGTATCTGTTCATCCGTTTTCAAGCTTTATGGAGTCTACTTGTATCTTCTCAGATTATCAAAGAAGATATGATGATTTCATTTATATTTATGAAAAAACATGTCATGCGGCGGCTGTGCTCGGTGCTAAATATGTTGTTATTCACGGTGCGGTTGCTATGCCTAAAATTCCTATTCCAAACGAAAGGTATTTTGAAAGATTTAATAATCTTATCGAGATTGGCAAGCGTGAGGGTGTAACGGTCTGCCAGGAAAATGTTAATAGGTTTAAAAGCGAAAGCATTGACTTTTGCAAGAAGATGAGAAGTGCGCTCGGCGACGATTATCATATGGTATTTGATATTAAGCAAACCATAAGAGCACATCAGGATACCTTTGTTTTTCTTGAAGAATTTAAGCATAACATAGTTCATATGCACATAAGCGACAATACCCCCGAGCGTGACTGTTTGCCGCCAGGCAAAGGCAATTTTGACTACAAAAAAATGGTCGATATTTTAAACACTGCCGATTACAAGGGCACATATATGATAGAAATTTATTCGCTCGGCTTTGATGTGGAAAAAGAATTAAAAGAAAGTAAGGTTTTTCTAGAGTCAATATGAAAAAATTGAGTAACACGGCTAAAGGCATAATTTGTATACTGTTTTCGGCTTTCAGCTTTAGCTGGATGAGTATTTTTATTAATATGTCGGGCGATGTTCCCGTTATGCAAAAAGTATTTTTCAGAAACCTTGTTGCATTTTTTATAGCGGCGGCTACGCTTTTAAAAAATAAGCAAACATTCAAGCCTCACAAAGGTTGTTTGAAGTATCATTTTTTGCGTTCATCGCTCGGTCTTGCGGGTATGATTGGAAATTTTTATGCGACTACAAAAATGTCTTCCACTGCCGACGCAGCAATGCTTAACAAAATGAGTCCGTTTTTTACACTCATTTTTTCATTTATTTTCCTCAAAGAAAAATTTAAACCTAAGCAGGCTTTGGCGATTGCCGTTGCGTTTGCAGGTTCACTTTTTGTTATTAAACCAACGCTTTCAAATGTTGAACTTTTGCCATCGATAGCAGGTTTTTTAGGCGGTGTCGGTGCAGGTGCGGCATACACTTGCGTAAGGCATATGGCAAACAAGGGCGAGAACGGAACATTTACTGTTTTCTTCTTTTCGCTTTTCTCGGTTGTTTGCACCGCTCCGTTTTTAATCTTCGGCTTTGTACCTATGACTGCAAAGCAGTGGATATGTTTGATTCTTGTGGGTGTTGCGGCTGCCGGCGGTCAATTCGGCATTACAACGGCTTACACATATGCTCCGAGCAGTAAAATTTCCGTTTACGATTATTCAAATGTAATCTTCACTGCAATAAGCGGATATTTCTTCTTAAACCATCAGCTTCCAGACTTGTGGTCAATTTTGGGATATGTAATTATTTGTTCAATGGCTATTTGGATGTTTATATACAATAAAAAGGAAGATAAGCTTAAAAATCCTAACTCCTAACCATATATTGTTGTAAAGTAAAAACACTTGCATTTTGCTATATATTGTGATATAATATGAAATCATCGATATATGGAGGATGATTATTATGAGATGTCCGTTTTGTGGTTATGAAGAAAGCAAAGTTATCGACTCTCGTCCTACCGACGAAAACGAAAGAATCAGAAGAAGAAGAGAGTGTCTCAGATGTTCTAAGCGTTTCACAACTTATGAAGTTATTGAAGATGTTCCTATCATTGTAATTAAAAAGGATAAAAGCCGTGAGGTTTTTGACAGGAATAAAATTCTTAAAGGTATGCTTCGTGCGTGCGAAAAAAGGTCGGTTACTATTAACGAACTCGAAACCGCAATAAGCGAGATTGAAACTACGCTTCAATCTGCTATTGACCGTGAGGTTACTTCTGCAAGAATCGGCGAGCTTATTATGGAAAAGCTCAAAAACATTGACGAAGTTGCCTATGTTCGTTTTGCGTCCGTTTATAAAGCTTTTGACAGCGTTGAAGCATTCAGAGACGAAATTTCAAAAATGTAATATAATATAAGACTGTGAGTTTTTCACAGTCTTAATGTTTATTTTTAGGAGAATATGTAATGAAAAAATTTTTTAGCTTATTTTTATCATTGGTTATGGCTGTTAGCGTATTTGCCTGCGCTAATATTGATGCTTATGCCTCACAAAGCATCACTGTTAAATTTGAGCAGAGTGAAGCTCGAACGGTGCTAAATAAAATCAACAGTCTTCGTACCGGCTCTGACGCTTGGTATTGGAATGAAGATAACACTACAAAAACATATGTGACCGAAGCAAAAGCGCTCACTTATGACTACACTTTGGAAAAAATAGCCATGCAAAGAGCCTGTGAGCTTTATTTCCTTTATGCTCACCAAAGACCTGACGGTTCAAGCGTATTTACTGCTTATGACCAATACGGTTATGCTTCTATTGGCAAGGGTGAAAACATTGCTTACGGCTACCCTACTCTTACTGCGGCTGAAGTTCACGAAGGATGGAGCGAAGCAAATGACAACTACAATGGTCAGGGTCATAGGAGAGCAATGCTTGATTCAAGATACACTGCCGTAGGAATTGCGCATATTTCTTATTATGACGCATCTAAAGGTTGCAATGTTCACTACTGGGTTGAAGAATTCGGCACAACAGTTTATGATACAACTGCCTCAAGCGCTAACAACAACACTGCAACAGTAACACTCGGCAATGATAACAAAGTTTCAATTTCAGGTCTTGCACCGACAGTAGTTACAACCACATCACCGGTGCCCGTAACAACTACGAACAGCTCAACAACATCAGCAACAACTTCTACGGTGTCAACAACAGCACCGACAACATCATCTACTACGGTAATTTCAACTACGATTGCTCCTGCAACTTCAACAACCACGCTTGCAAAAGCTTCAAAGCCTAAAAAAACTTCTATCAAAAGTTTAAAGAAAGGTAAGAAGTCAATTACCGTTTCTTGGAAAAAAGTGAAAGATGTTAAAGGATATCAAGTAAAAGTCGCAACCGACAAGAAATTTAAAAAGAATGTAAAAAGCGCTTATGTAGGTAAGCAAAGCAAAACAAAAGCCACCGTAAAAAATCTCAAAGCCAAAAAGAAATACTATGTAAAAGTTCGCACATATAAAATTGTGAATAAGAAAAAAGTATATTCATCTTGGTCTAATGTAAAAACAATTAAGACAAAATAACAAAACAGGAGAGCCAAAAGGTTCTCCTGTTTTGCTGTTTCTCTCCTATCGTCAGCTTAGCTGACACTTCCCTCGTCAGAGGGAAGCAAGAAAAGATTAAAATTAAGATTGCAAAAAAACAGTCAGAATTGGATTTTTAGGGAATGGTGCTGCTCAATAATACAAAATCTGATGCGCCACTGTACGGCAGATTTTGAGAAGAGGAGCAGTGGAACGAGTGATAAATAACTTTTACTCAAATAATAATCAAAAGTTATTTTGAACGATATGGAGCTTGCGACGACTCAATCCCAAGGCCAGGGGTCTTTTAACCATTCGTCGCTGTTGTAGCCGTTGAGGGTGAGAGGTCCGTATTCTTTTTCATATTCCGCTTTCACCGCTTCATATTTGCTTTTATACTCGTTTAACATTTGCAAAGCCTCGCTGTCCTGCGGGTGAGTGTCGCAATAAAGTCTACATTCATACATTGCAAAGCCGAGGGCTGAAATTCTTTTTAGAAGCTTTCTCTTTTCCATCAGTTGGCTCTCCTTCCACGCAAAAACGGTTTATCAAGAGTAGGAAACAGTGTGCCTATATTAAGTGCTTCGTCTGTTTCATAAGTCATTAAATCAAGCTGTAGAGGTATATATGCCATAGTCGGCGTAGCGTCGGCTGGAATTGACTGACGCTGCTCATTTTTTAAAAATGAAGGTTTAAACAAATCAACATATTTTTCCATAAAATCACCTTTCTTTATAGTGTTACTCTTCATTCTATGTAAGCATAATCTTTTTGCCAATATTATTTTTTTACATATAATGGAATGTGATGTTTAAAACAAAACATTTTAGGCAAATATAAAGATGTAAGCATTAGTTTAAAAATAATTTGAAGGTGATTGATTTGCTGATTAAACGAGGCGAAATATATTATGCCGATTTAAGTCCTGTTGTCGGCTCTGAGCAAGGTGGCGTAAGACCTGTTTTGATAGTTCAAAATGATATAGGAAACAAGTTTTCACCAACAGTTATTGCAGCAGCTATTACATCACAAAAAGATAAAAGTGCATTGCCGACGCATATTGAAGTTGACGCCGTTAACTGCGGTCTTGCAAAGGACAGCGTTGTACTTCTTGAGCAGGTAAGAACAATTGACAAACGCAGACTGAAAGAAAAAATGGGAAGCCTTGACACAACCGACATGGGAAAAGTTGACCATGCTCTTTCGGTAAGTTTCGGACTTTAATATGGCTTAATTTTGCAATCTTGTTTTAATTCTTTTAGGATTAAAATAAGGTTGTTTTATTTTTTCGGATATGTTATGATATTTATTTGAAAGGAATGATAAAATGAATAAAATAGCTAAATTTGAAAAAGTTTCTTTTGAGCAGTTTGAAAAAGATTGGCTCAAAAATTTTCCCGATACAAAAGATGTTAAAGCAGTATATGACAGCATAGAGCTTCCTAAGCGTGCAACAACAGGTTCTGCAGGTTATGATTTTTATGCGCCGAGCGATATTTGCTTTGAAAAGGGCAAATCTACTTTAGTTCCTACCGGTATTCGCTCAAAAATCGACGAAGGTTGGGTTCTTTCAATTTATCCTCGCTCGGGTCTTGGCTTTAAGCATCGTTGCCAACTTGACAATACCGTAGGCATTATTGACAGCGACTACTATAACTCATCAAACGAGGGTCACATTATGATTAAGATTAGCTGTGACGCTCACGACGAGGGTCATAAGGCTGAGGTTAACGCAGGTGACGGATTTGCTCAGGGTATTTTTACTCAGTTTGGCATAACAGTTGACGACGAAGCAGACGGAGTTCGTGACGGTGGTTTCGGAAGCACTACAAAATAAGATAGTATTTAGATGGGTTGCTTTTTGAAGTAACCCATTTTTTATTTAAAATCGATTTTGAAATCATTATCTTTAAATGCAAGTGATTTTAATGTTCCATTATCGTTTTGGGTTAGTATAAACGAGCCGAAATCGGTTTTACCCTCATACTTTACCCCACCGTCGATAATATGCTTCTGTGTTTCTTCGCTGTCAAGCTCGCCAAGCACATTATAAACTATGATTGAAGTATTTGCCTTTTCAAAATTTGAAGCGTCAAAATCGTATAAAAAATCGTTATATTTAAAGTTGATATTATCCCCGTCATAAGTCATAACAAGACCTAGCGCATTAGTATTATTCACCTTAGTTGAAACGCTCGACTCATCTTTACAAATTTCACATTCAAAAGAAAAATCTCCCAAAGTGACAACGGCATTTTGCTTAAATGTCGAAGGCATTTTGGGAGTGTTAATTTTTGCACAACAAGAGCAAAATAAAAAAACAAGAAAAATCACAAAAAAGAGAAGATTAACAAATCTTTTCACGCTATCAGTCCTTTAATCAAATTCAGACATCAAAGCACCTAAAACGGAGAGCATATCGTCTACTGTCATACCCCTGACTGAAAGTTCCTCAGCGCAAATATCACCGCACCTGCCGTGGATATATACACCTGCTTTTGCGGCTTCAAGCGGAGAAAGCCCCTGAGCGATAAAGGAGGCAATAATGCCCGATAGCATATCACCCGTACCGCCCATCGACATACCGGGGTTGCCCGTTGTGTTAAAGAAAACATCCTCGCCGTTTGTGACTATAGTATTTGCGCCTTTTAGCACAACAATAACATCGTTATCCTTTGCAAATGCTTTAGCCACATCGAGCCTGTGAGAGCAAACATAGTCAACTGTTTCCCCTATCATTCGTGCCATTTCACCCGGATGAGGAGTAACGACAACAGGCGCTTTTTTATCCTTTAATATATCTATGAAAGGAACTATAGCATTTATTCCGTCAGCGTCAAGAACTATAGGTGCTTCACTCGTTTTTATAATTTGGTCAACAACAACCTGAGTATCGTCATTATTACCAAGACCGCAGCCGACAAGCACGCTATTTGCCCATTTTAAATCTTCCATAATATCGCCGAGGGCACCGATAGAAACTGTTTTTGCCGAGTTTTCACAAAGCGGTTTAAAAATAGGTTGAGTAAGATGAGAAGTCATAACAGGATAAATTGACTTCGGAAACGCACATTTTAAAAGACCGACACCGCTTTTTAGAGCCGCATTTGCACAAATAACAGAAGCACCCGGCATTAAATATGAGCCGCAAATATTAAACTGATGACCGAAAGTGCCCTTATTTGAATTAAAATCACGAGGAGCAAAAGCTTTTCTTACATCAGATTTTGTAATTGTATTTGCATATTTTTCTTTATAATGTTCCTCTTTAATTCCGATATTGACGGTATAAATTTTGCCGCAATATGAATTTGACGCAGGGAGAACATGCGCATATTTTAAAGTTGAAATTGCAATGGTATAATCGGCTTTTACAGCTTTTATAACCGAACCGTCGGTTGAATCTGTACCGCTCGGAGTATCTATACTCACTACTTTTGCACTTGATAAATTGATATAATCAAAAATTTTTCCAAACGGTTTTCTCGGTTCGCCGTGAAAGCCGATTCCGAAGATACAATCGACGATAATATCATAGTTTTTATGCTCAATATCAGTAAAGTAATATAACTTTACACTGTTTTTAAGTGCATTATCATAGTACATCTTAGGTTCAGCGATTGATGGCTCTTTATCACAAAGAATAATATCGGCATTAACATTGATTTTGCAAAGCAAATCGGCAATAACAAAACCGTCACCTGCGTTTTTACCATTGCCGCAAAATACCGCAACACTGCTATTTTGAAGGGTTTCGCCAAATATTTTACATATTTTATCAAAACAAGCTGTACCTGCATTTAACATTAAACCGGATTCTGTAGAATCGGTTTTAAATGCATCTTCTTCAACCTTTTTTATCTGTTTTGATGTTAATACTTTCATTAATATCACCTGCATTTTTGTAAAGTATTGTTACTTTACATATTTACCATAAAATTACTGTTGCCGTAGCATAATCGCCGTCGTGCGAAATTGACAAATCAGAGTTTGCTACTTTGTTTATATACGGTTTTCCGTTTTCATTATGCAAAATTTCAACCGAATTCATAGGCATTTTTATACCTGTTCCAAGCGCCTTAAAATATGCTTCCTTAGCTGCAAAAAGACCTGCGTAGTTTTCAGGTCTTTTGCAATATGCCTTTTCGTTTTCGGTAAAAACCTTGTTTAAAAACGACGGACTTTCAATGCTTTTTTCAATTCTTGATATCCTTATAATATCTGTTCCGATTTTAAACATTTAATCACCTATCGGCTTAACCGTAAATGAAAATTTTTTGCCTTTGAGCGAACCCACTCTGTCATTATTGTTCGGCAAAGGACCGCAGGCATTTGAGCCGGCACCCAAAACCGAACAGTCAATATTAATGCAAGTAGTCGGCAAAGAAACGAGTTCTTCCCTATGCATTGCCTTTGCCCACTGATTTGAAGTATAATGGCTTGCAGAGAAGATAAACGGCTTATTAACAGCATCAAATCTTAAACCGAAACCGTCTTTATCCGTAACTTCTGCAAAACGAACATCGCACCTTGTTGCACTTTCCTGTGGCTTAATATAATCTTCTTTAAGATTTTCAACTGTGGTATTATAAATGCCCATAAGCGCATGTTCTTTATAGTCCGGCAAATTGACATCCTCACCCAAACCGAAATATTTAATATTTTCATATTCTTTTGGCATTTCAAGCATCAAACCAAAGCGTGGCAAGAATTTAATTGCACCGCCGCCAAGGCAGTTTACATCAACATTTATTAAGCCAGATGTGTAGATTGTATACTTAATTTCAGTAAGAGCAACTGGCAAAGCACGAACTGCGAGTGATTTAATCTTAGTTGTAATAACAACACAGTCATCATTCACTGTAAGGTTTGCGCCTTTACATACGCTTGCAGTAGTTTCAAGTTTCAATGCGTGCCAATACTTGCAAATATTTCTGTCATTATCAAGCGGAGCACGATAAAACGCAGGAGCAAAGCCTTTAAAATCGCCGAGCGGGAATTGATTTATCATTTCTCGCTCTTTATATTTATAAGAATTGATAAAGCCTGTTTTTTTATCAAATACCACCAAGCCGTTGTCAAAAGAAATATAAAACTTGCTTTCAGTTGGTTTTACGCTGATTTTTCCACATTTTGGTGCTTCTTTTTTAAGTTCGCCTTGGCTTAAAACAACTTGTTCATATGCCACAACAAAGTCGCCTGACATATATGTAAAAATAATCACATTATTTTTCTTTGTATCAATATTAATTTTGCCGAGTTCAACAATTTGCTTAGACTGAGGAGCAACACAAATATTAAATTCACCGGACTTAATCTTAACGCCATCTGTCAAGTATTTATACTTTACAGTAAAATCTGCGTGTTCAAAGTATTTGTGGCTCGCAAAGGCATATTTATTGTCTGTAATTCTTTCGCATCTTACAGGGCGATAGCAAATTTTCATCTGCTTTGCACCCGAGTGCGGAGTTCTGTCAGGGAAGAAAAGACCGTCCATACAGAAGTTGCCGTCGTGCTTTTCTTCACCGTGGTCGCCGCCGTATGTATATTTTACTTTTTCATTTTCATGGTATGCGGCATGGTCCGCCCACTCCCATATGCAACCGCCGAGCATATTTGGCGAAGAATAGAAAATCTTGATATACCTTTCAAGTTCGCCTGCACCTACACCCATAGCGTGCGCATATTCACACTGGAAGAAAGGCTTTTTCCTATATTTAGGAAGCGAACCATTGGCAATTTGTTCGCAGTGACCCGGCCAAGCATACATATGCGAGATAACATCATATGCAAATCTCTTAGTTCTGCAAACGCCCTCATAGTGGATAGGAATAGGAGTTAATTTTTTTAGCTCATCATAGCAAAAATCTTGGTTTAAATAGCCGTGCGATTCATTGCCAAGCGACCACATCGTTATTGAAGCGTGGTTTCTGTCCCTTTGGTACATTCTGTATACTCTGTCCCAATAACGCTGCTGCCAATCTTTATTATGCGAGCATGCGCCCGGTTTATGAAGTTCGGTTTCACAGCCGTGAGTTTCAATATCGGCTTCATCAACTACATAAATACCATATTCATCGCAAAAGTCGAGGAATGTAGGGTCCGGCGGATAGTGAGAAGTACGAATACAGTTAACATTATACTGCTTAGCAAGGCTGACATCCTGTTCCATTTCCGCTACGGTCATAGTATAACCAGTTTTCGGCATAGAATCGTGATGATTAACACCCAAAAGTTTAATAGGCTGATTATTGAAATAAAATACACTTCCTTTAATTTCAATATGCTTAAAACCAATGTTTTTCCTAACCGCTTCAATCACTTCTTCACCCTTTGAAAGAGTGATTACCATATCGTAAAGGTACGGGCATTCAGCCGACCATTCATGAACATTAAGGCTTTCAAATTTTATTTTTTCAATACTGCTCGGCGAAACATTAACGCTCTTAGCAGCAACAAGCTCGCCGTCGTCATAAAGCGAAACGCTGAGTGTACAATCGTCGCTGAGTTTTAACGACGGAATAAATTCAAGGCAGTAAGAAGAACCGAGATATTTAGTTTTAGCTTCAAAATCGTAAATAGAATTTTTGCCGGTTTTAAAAAGCAAAACATCACGGAAAATACCGTTTGAACGAAACATATCCTGCGCTTCAAGGTAAGTGCCGTTAGTCCATTTGTGGTTTTGAACTACTACTTCATTCTTGCCCTCAACAAGAAAATCGTTAATTTCAAACTCTGAAGTATTATGACTGCCTTCGCTGAAGCCGACAAATTTGCCGTTAACAAACAATTCCAAGCCGCCTGCTACGCCTAAAAAAGTCAGCGTATAATTAAGCGATAAATCGTCAATATCAATAAATCTGCGATAAATGCCAACCGGGCAATCGGTAGGAATGTGCGGCGGATTTGGCTTAAACTGATAGCGGGTATTAACATAATACGGCTTTTCATAACCTGTATACTGCCACATTGACGGAACGCTTACTTTATCAAACTCAAACTTATCCGTGTCAAAAAAGTTATCTACTTTATTGCAGTTATCAAAGTAAGCAAAGTCCCATTCGCCCGAAAGGCACTCAACCAAAGACGAAGAATACCTTTCATTTCTGATGTCTGTTTTTGCAAGTTCGTCAAGATTGGCGAAAGGAATAAAGTAAGAACGAGGAAAAAGTATATTTTCCCTAAACGTACTAAAATCATAAAAATTTCCTGTTTTTAAATTGTACTTCATAATTTTTCCCCTTATTTATAGATACCTATATTATACAATACAGTACAAAATAAAACAAGATGTTGATTTTTCAAAAAAGTCTTGACATAAAGTTAGGTTTAGGTGTTACAATATAGAAAATTCAACTTTTAGGTAATTCTAAGTTGAATCAGATTAAATTCTGTTAAACAGATTAAAAACAAAAAATTAAATTTGAAAGGAAAGAAATTTATGAAAAAAGATGTAATGCTCGTTACGGGTGCAGGTCAAATAAGTATGGCGATAGCACGAAGAATGGGACACGGCAAAAAAATTGTTATGGCAGACAAAAATATTGAAAATGCAAAAGCCATAGCAAAAACTATGACTGAAGCCGGTTTTGATGTTGAAAGCTTTGAAGCCGATATTTCCTCAAGAAAGTCAATAAAAGCGCTTATTGACTTTGCTCTTACATTCGGCGACATTAAAATGTTTGTAAATGGTGCGGGTGTTTCCCCAAGTCAAGCTTCAATAAATACTATTTTAAAAGTTGATTTATACGGCACTGCCGTTTTGCTTGAAGAAGTAGGAAAAGTTATTGCAAGCGGCGGCGTCGGAGTTATCATTTCAAGTCAATCGGGTTGGAGAATGAAGCAACTTACAAGTGGGGAAGATTATCAGCTTGCAACTGAAGACACCGAGAAGTTATTAGATTTAGACCTTCTTCAAGAAAAGAATATTGAAAACACGCTCCATGCATATCAACTTGCAAAAAGAGCAAATGAAAAAAGAGTTATGGCTCAGTCGGTTGTTTGGGGTGAAAGAGGCGCAAGGCTCAATGCTATTGCTCCGGGAATTATTGTAACTCCGCTTGCTATTGATGAGTTTAATGGAATTCGTGGCAATTTTTACAAAAATATGTTTGCTAAATGCCCTGCTCACAGACCCGGTACTGCCGACGAAGTGGCAAATGTTGCAGAACTTTTGATGAGCGATAAAGGAGCATTTATCACCGGCTCGACTTTCTTAATCGACGGCGGCGCAACATCGTCATATTATTACGGTCCGTTGAGAGGATAAAATATAGTTTAGCGGGCGAACGCAGTTCGCCCCTACGGTGATTTTTCTATTTTAGATAGCC
>CAVKLC010000017.1:0-40407 GCA_963657005.1 bacterium
GCTTCAAACATCGGACCGAATATGTCTTTTAATGCGTCTTGCATATCGGCTACGCTTTTTGGATTGTACTGTTCGATAATTTGTTTTGCGAGATTTTCTCCCGGTGTGCTTTCTTTTTTTCTTCCCATTTCGTTCATTCCTTTTTTGTCCTTTCTTTCATTGTAGCACACTTTCCTAAAATTACAAAAAGTGTGCAAGTTGTTTTTTAACTTACACACTTTATTTTACATGCTCGATTTGTTGCGGTTTTAATTTGCACAAATATCATTTGAAAAGCCTAACTCGCACAATAGCGGCGTAGCCAAAATTAAAAAGTTTTCCACTTAAAGGTGCAAAATTACAGCACCTTTTTGAGTTATACCCAAAATTTCAACAATTCGCAGACTTTTCCACAATTTAAAGCTAATCTAAACAAAAAATCGCCGAGACTCACTGATTCGTGAATCTCGGCTTTTCTTTATGCTGTTTTTTTACAGCCCCTTTTATTTTAATACTTTAATTTTAAAATCATATTGAGCACATTACTTGCCGAGCGTTCAAGTTCGCCGCGTGTAATACCGTTTTTAAGTCCGACAGTTTCCAAAAGGGAATTGTCGGCTTTATATTTTTTCTCTGTTCTTTTAAACGAACCCGGCATATACACATCAACCTGAGAACGAACACGATAAGCATTGTCGCGAAGGTTAGGGAATTCGTGGCTAGGCGAATGCTTCATCCACCAGTCGGTCATAACCGAACCGTCAAATCCCCATTCTTTTCTTAAAACAGTTGTTACAAGGTCGTAGTTATAATGGCTCCAAACACCGTTGATTTTGTTGTAGCTTGTCATAATATTTAACGGCTTTGCTTCTTTTACGCAAATTTCAAACCCTTTAAGATAAATCTCTCTAAGCGCTCTTTGCGAAACGATTGAATCGTTAATCGTTCTGTGCGATTCCTGATTGTTGCACGCAAAATGCTTAGGGCAAGCCGAACCGCCGCTTGACTGAATACCTTTAACATAAGCGCTTGCCATTTTGCCTGTAAGAAGTGGGTCTTCGCTGAAATATTCAAAGTTTCTTCCGCAAAGAACATTTCTGTGTATGTTCATACCCGGTGCTAAAAGAACATTTGAACCTGCGTTTCTGAGTTCCCGTCCCATTTCCGTTGCAAGTTCTTCAACAAGCTTGGTATTAAATGTGCTTGCAAGCGCAGTTCCGCAAGGAATGAGCGAAGTGTATTTTCTTATTCTTATGCCTGCAGGACCGTCGGTTGTAATAATTGCAGGAACTCCTTTTTCGTTAAGCTCCGGTATAATTCCGCCAAACGCACCCGCATTGCCCGCAATACCGTAAGAACTGTCCATTCCGCCCTCGCCCCGGGTGAGTGCTTCAAGCTGCTGATTGGTTAAGCTTGAAACAAATTTTTCAACGCTGATTTCACCGCTTCTCACTTGGCTGAAATTGTAGTTGTGAACTATGTGACCCTGCTCTTTTGGTAGGTTTTTGAGTATTCTTTCCCTCAAATACGGCTTTTCAGGCTTGAGTGCAACTTTTTTAGGAATAAATGAACCGTTAACTTCAAGTGCAACTATTCTGTCCATATATTCTTTAGGGGCGCAAACAGCTTCAAGCGTTTCAAGAACTTTATCTTCTTTATATTTTATAGAGCCTATCTCGTCAACATCTCTAACATTTTCGCCGATAAAGAATTTGTATTCGCCTTTTTCAAGAATGTAAGAATATTTGTTACCCGTTGCCCCAGTGTCGTCAAATGAAGCAAGGCTGTAAATCGGAACGCTGAGTGTAAGCTTTTTGCTTTCGTTCGGCTTTAATTCTTCTGTTTTGTCAAAAGCAACAAGGCTCATAAGCGGTTTTGAAAGCTTACCCTGTGGGCATCTTGCGTAAAGTTCAACTACTTCTTTGCCGCTGACTTTGCCTATGTTTGTTACTTCTACTTCAATGTTAACTTTGTCTTTTTCTTCTTTAAAATCTAATACTTTGATGTCAAAGTTTGTATAGCTTAAACCGAAGCCAAAAGGGAAAAGCGCTTTTTCCTTTGCAAAAGTTTCAAAATACCTGTAGCCTACAAAAATATCTTCAACATATGTGTTAAAAAGCTTGCCGCCAAAATGCTTTGCACTCGGGTAATCTTCGTATTTTACCGCAATAGTGTCAGTAAGCTTACCGCTCGGGTTAACCTTGCCGTAAAGCACATCTGCAACCGCATTGCCGCTTTCCATACCGCCTTGCCAAGCGTAAACAATACCTCTGAGCCTTTCGCTGTAATCAAGTATCCACGACATATCCATAACATTTCCGCAGTCAAGCAAAACCGTAACATTGCTGAAATTATTGCAAACTTGGTCAATAAGGTGCCTTTCCTCGTCGGTCAAATAGTAACTGCCTTTTGTAAGCGTATTTTCCCTGTCCTCGCCTGCGGCTCTGCCTATTACGATAAGCGCAGCGTCGCTTTCTTCGCTTGCTTTTTCAACCATTTCGTCGTCAAGCTCAGCTTCTTCAAAATTCATTGGCCAGTGACCCCAAAAACCGTGAGGCGCAGGGTTTTCATTGCAGAAGTTTTTGTAATATTCCAAAAGCCATTCGTTAAGCTTGCCGCCTGCATTTTTTATTCCGTCAACAATGTTAACAAAATATGGCGCATTAACATCACCGCCGCTGCCGTAGCCGACATAGAAATAATCAAGCTGGCACCTGCCGAAAACCGAAATTTTTGTATCAAGTGAATAGGGAAGGGCATTGTTGTTTTTAAGCAAAACTATGCCCTCAGACGCACTTTTTCTAATGAGTTCAGGCATATTGCCGAAAATATCCCTTTCACCCTCTGCCTTAACTTCAAGCTGAGAAACACCGCCGCTTGAAATTCTTTCAGATAATGTTGAAACGAACTTGTCAATTTTATGTTTAAGTTTCATATATTTTTCCCCTTAAATAAATATATTAAATCATTTTTATTATACATTATTGATTTTTTATTGTCTACAATTTTGTATAAAAATAAGTTTTGGAAACATACTATTTACGAAAATGCTATGTGTATTAATCGGAGGAATTTATATGAAAATATTAAAATCATCTGCGTCGATTTTTCTTTGCTTGGTGCTTTTGGTATCGGCTGTGCTTACCTTTACCGCCTGCTCAAAAAAGAACGGCGATAATCAAAGTTCAACAAACCCTGCTTCAAATAATGCTAATGTAACTGTAAGATACCTTAATTTTAAACCGGAGGTTGCAGATGTTTACAAAGAAATAGCAGACGAATACGAAAAAGAAACGGGAGTAAAAGTAGTAGTTGAAACTGCGGCAAATAATGAGTACGAATCAACCTTAACCGCAAAAATGTCAACAAAAAGTGCGCCGACCCTTTTCCAAATTAACGGTCCTAAAGGTCTTGCAAACTGGAAATATTACTGTGCCGACCTGTCAGACAGTGAACTTTATAAACATTTAAAGGATAAGTCTTTGGCAGTTACAAGTTCTAACGGCAAGGTTTACGGTATTCCTTATGTTGTTGAGGGTTACGGTATTATTTATAATAAAGAAATTACCGATAAATACTTTGCACTTGATAATAAATCAATCGATTTTAAATCAATGGAAGATATCAACTCTTTTTCTAAACTTAAAGAACTTGTCGAAGATATGCAAAAAAATAAAGAAACGCTCGGTATTGACGGCGTTTTTGCTTCAACCTCGCTTAAAAGCGGCGAGAATTGGCGCTTCCAAACCCACCTTGCAAATGTGCCGCTTTTTTATGAATTTACTAAAAATAAAGTAGATTTAACTTCAAACGACACATCAAAAATTACCTTTGAATATGCTGAGAATTTTAAAAATATTTTTGATTTGTACCTTGATAACTCAACTGTAGACAAAGGCAAAACGGGCACGAAAACAGTCAGCGATTCAATGGCTGAATTTGCACTTGAAAAATGCGCAATGGTTCAAAACGGCAACTGGGCTTGGAGCCAAATAGATAAGGTTTCGGGTAATAAAGTTAAAGAAGAAAATATTGAATTTTTGCCGATTTACACCGGTATTGAGGGTGAAGAAAGTCAGGGTCTTTGCATAGGAACGGAAAATTATTTTGCAGTCAATTCAAAAGCGAGCGAAGAAGAACAGCAGGCGGCAAAAGATTTTATCTACTGGCTTTATTCAAGTGAGCAGGGCAAAAAATTTGTGACTGAAAAACTCGGTTTTATTTCGCCTTTCGACACTTTCGACGATACCGAGGTGCCGAGCGACCCTCTTGCAAAAGAAGTTAAAACTTGGATGGATAAGCAAAGCATTACAACAATTCCGTGGTACTTCACCGTTTTTCCGTCCCAAACATTTAAGGATAATTTCGGCTCCTCACTTTTAAAATATGCCCAGGGAAATAAAACTTTTGACGAAGTGAAGACGGACGCCGTAGCCGATTGGGAAAAAGAAGCAAATGTTTCAAAGTCGTAAACAATAAAAGCCTTCCCCTTGATGGGAAGGTGGCGGCTTGCCGTCGGATGAGGTGTTACATACCAATGAAAAGAGGAATTTTATGAAACGAAACTTAAAAAAATACTTCTGGCTTTTCTTGCTTCCTATAACCGTCGCTTTCGTCTTTGCATTTCTTGTGCCGTTTTGTATGGGCGTAGGTCTTTCATTTACAGATTTTACAACCGTAACCGACGCAACTTTTGTAGGATTTCAAAATTATATTGCCGCTTTTTCAAATTCCGGTGATTTTCTCCATTCTCTTTGGTTTACCGCTCTTTTTACAGTCGTTTGTGTAATTACGGTCAATGTCTTTTCTTTCCTTTTGGCGCTTATGCTCAGCCGAGGAATCAGAGGTACAAATCTTTTTCGCTCCGTATTTTTTATGCCGAATTTAATCGGCGGCATTGTCCTCGGCTATATTTGGAATTTGCTTATTAATGCTGTTCTTTCAAATTTCGGCGTAGATATAACATATAAGGCAGAATACGGCTTTTGGGGTCTTGTTGTTTTAACAAATTGGCAGCTTATCGGCTATATGATGGTTATTTATGTTGCAGGGCTTCAAAATGTTCCGACTGATTTGATAGAAGTGGCAAAGATAGACGGCGCTTCACCGCTTCGTATTCTTTTTTCTGTAAAAATTCCTATGGTAATGCCGTCAATCACCATTTGTATGTTTTTAACTTTAACAAATTCATTTAAAATGTTTGACCAAAACTTAGCACTGACAGCAGGCGCGCCAGAGCGTGAAACTGAAATGCTTGCACTCAATATTTACAACACTTTTTACGGCAGAGTTGGGTATCAGGGCGTAGGTCAGGCAAAAGCAGTTGCGTTTTTTGTTATTGTCGGTTTGCTTGCGTTTTTGCAACTTAAACTTACGAGCAGCAGAGAGGTGAAAGCATAAATGAATTCTAAAAAAATGACGGATAATGCAATTTTTGTTTTGCTTTCGATACTTAGCGTGATTTTTTTAATTCCGATTATTATTGTTTTTATAAACTCGTTTAAATCAAGAATTTATATTTCAAATGAGCCGTTAAAACTACCGAGTGGCGAAACTTTTGTCGGCTTTGAAAATTATATAAACGGTGTCACTTCATCCGACTTTTTCTCGGCTTTTTTGCGCTCGCTTTTTATAACCGTCGTTTCGGTAGTGCTGATTGTTTTGTTTGCTTCAATGGCGGCTTGGTATATTGTCAGGGTTAATTCCAATGTTACAAAAACCGTATACTATCTCCTCGTTTTCAGTATGATTGTGCCGTTTCAAATGGTTATGTACACAATGACTTATGTAACAAACAAGGCAAATCTTGATAATGTGCTCGGTATAACCCTTGTGTATCTCGGCTTCGGTGCAGGACTTTCGGTGTTTATGCTGTGCGGCTTTATAAAAAGCATACCGCTTGAAATTGAAGAAGCGGCAATGATAGACGGCGCTTCACCTGTTCAAACTTTTTTTACCGTAGTTTTTCCTATGCTAAAGCCTACTGCGATTACCGTCGCAATACTAAATACTATGTGGATATGGAACGACTACCTTTTGCCTTATCTTGTGCTTGGCTCTGACAGCAAAACTATTCCCGTTGCCATTCAGCTTGCTATGCAGGGCGCATACGGTTCAACCGATTACGGTGGCTTTATGGCAATGCTTGTGCTTGCGATTGTGCCTATAATCATATTTTATATTTTTTGCCAAAAATATATTATCAAAGGCGTTGTTGCAGGTGCGGTTAAAGGATAATTAAAGGAGTTTTTAAATTTGGCGTCAATTACTTTAAAGCATATAGTCAAAACTTATGAGGACGGGGTAACTGTTATTCCCGATTTGAATTTGGAAATAAAGGATAAAGAATTTGTGATTTTTGTCGGTCCGTCGGGTTGCGGAAAGTCAACAACGCTTCGTATGATTGCCGGACTTGAAGAAATAAGTTCGGGCGAACTCGTTATCGGCGGAAAAACGGTTAACAATATGCCTTCAAAGGACAGAGATATAGCAATGGTTTTTCAAAGCTATGCGCTTTATCCCCATATGAGCGTTTACAAAAATATGGCTTTTGCGCTGAAACTCAGAAAAGAGCCCAAGGATGTTATTGACAAAAAGGTGAGGGAAGTTGCAAAAATACTCGAACTTGAGCCGTACCTTGACCGTAAGCCAAAGGCACTTTCGGGCGGTCAAAGGCAAAGGGTTGCCCTCGGCCGTGCTATGGTTCGCTCTCCGTCCGTTTTTCTTCTTGATGAACCGCTTTCAAATCTTGACGCAAAGCTGAGAACCCAAATGCGAAGTGAAATTACACTTCTTCACAAAAGGCTTGAAACAACATTTATTTATGTTACCCACGACCAAACGGAAGCTATGACTATGGCAGACAGAATTGTCGTTATGAAAGACGGTGTAGTTCAGCAGTTTGACACCCCGTCAAATCTATATAACCACCCCTGCAATATGTTTGTGGCAGGGTTTATAGGAACGCCTCAAATGAATTTTATCAACGCAACAATTACCACCTGCTCGGGTACTCTCTGTGCTGTTTTTGACGACTTGACTTTGCCGCTTCCCGCTCGTATGCAGCAAAATGAAAACTTGAAAAAATATGTCGGCAAACGAATTGTTTACGGCATAAGATGCGAGGATATGCATATAAACGATTCTTACAGGCTTTTAAACGGAGAAAATGAAATTGCGCTTACCGTCAACCTTGCTGAAATGATGGGTAGTGTCGTATATATCTATTCTGAAATTGACGAAAAAGAAGTAATCGCAAAGGTTAGAATGAACAATAATGTTTCGCCGAATGACAAAGTTAAACTGTATATCGACACCGAAAAGCCGCATATTTTTGATAAAGAAACGCACAAACTTATTTGCGACTGAAAAGGAATGAAATGAATGCTAAATAAACGAGCAAGCGGAGTTTTGCTTCACATTTCATCTTTGCCGTCAAATTACGGCATAGGTGATTTTGGCAAGAGTGCGTATGAGTTTGTAGATTTTTTGAAGGGTGCACATCAGTCCTATTGGCAGATTTTGCCCCTTTGCCCAACAACCGTCGGCGATTCACCGTATCAGAGTTTTTCTACATTTGCACTAAATGAGTATTTTATCGACCTTGATGCCCTGTGCCTTATGGGATATTTAAAAAAAGAAGAATTTGAAGATATAAAATGGTGCAAAGACGAAACAAAAGTAGATTACTCTTTACTTTATACAAACAGGCACAGGGTGCTTTATAAAGCATTTGAGAGGTTTAAAAGAAATGTGCCGTCTGATTTTAATTCTTTTTGCGAAAGGGAAAGCTACTGGCTTAATGATTATGCACTTTTTTGCTCGGTAAAAGATTATTTCGGCGGCGAGCCTTTTTATTTTTGGAGCGACGACATAAAATATCGTGAGCCTTTGGCACTTGAAGAATACAAAGAAATTTGCGTTGACCGAATTTTTTATTACAAAATGGTTCAGTATTTCGCTTTTTCCCAGTGGCAAAAACTTAAAGCTTACGCAAACAAAAACGGTATTGAAATGATTGGCGATGTGCCGATTTATGTTGCGAGCGACAGCGCCGATGTTTGGGCAAACAAAGAAATATTTAAGCTTGATTCAAGCTTAAAACCGAGCGAAGTTGCAGGTTGTCCGTCCGATTATTTTTCGCCGAACGGTCAGCTTTGGGGCAACCCCGTATACGATTGGAAAAAGCTTAAAAGTTTAAAATATTCTTGGTGGATGCAGAGGCTTAAACAAAGCTTTGAACTTTTTGATATTGTCAGGCTTGACCATTTTCGCGGCTTTGAATCGTTTTACAGTATAAAAGCCGGAAGCAAAACAGCTAAAAAAGGACTGTGGAAAAAGGGCGGCGGCACTTCGTTTTTCGACAGCTTACCGCTTGATTATAAAGATAAAATTATTGCCGAAAACCTCGGCTTTTTAACAGATGATGTTGACGCTCTTTTAAATCATACGACTTATGCTGGTATGAAAGTGCTTCAATTTTCTTTTGACAGCCGTGACGATAACGGTGCAGATTTGCCCGATAAAATAGAAAAAAACAATGTTGTATACACCGGCACCCACGATAACGATACAATTTTAGGCTGGTCAAATACTGCCGACAAGGCGGATGTCGGCAAGGCTATGCGCTATCTCGGCGCAAAGTCAAACGGTGATTTGGTTGACAAAATGATGCTTTGCGCAATGAAAACAAAGGCAAATACCTGCATTTTAACTATGCAAGATTTGCTTCATTTAAACAGTAGCAGCAGGATGAACACTCCGTCAACATTAACGGGTAACTGGCAATACAGAATGAAAAAAGACGATATTACTCCTCAAATAACCGCTAAACTTTTATCTATGACCGAGCAAAGTGAAAGGTACTGATTATGGAAAATATTAAAGAAAATTTAGAACTTTTGTCTTTTGGTAAATATAATAAAAATGTAGAAAATCTTAATGCAAACGAACTTTATGATGTCGTTTCAACTTGCGTGATTTCCTTTATTTCAAATTCTTGGCAAAAGTCTTATGAAAAACATTTAAAATCAAGGCGAGCCTGCTATTTCAGCGCCGAATACCTCGTGGGTCAGCCGCTTTATAAAAATTTGATGTGCCTTGATTTGTTAAAACCGTTTGAAGACGCGCTTTCTTCTTTTAATCGAAGTTTAGAAGATTTTGAAACCGTACCCGATGAACTTTTAGGCAACGGCGGACTTGGCAGGCTTGCGGCTTGTTTTCTCGACAGCGGTGCTAATTTGTCACTCCCGCTTGACGGCTACGGTATAAAATATAAGTTCGGTCTTTTTAAGCAAAAAATAGAAAACGGCTTTCAGGTTGAAAATGTTGAGGATGCTTCATATAATGACCCGTGGTGCGTGCCATGCTATGACGACAGGGTAGTGGTGCATTTTAAAGAAAATGATGTTTTTGCCATTCCTTACGATATGCCTATAGTTCCTTACGGCAGTGAGCATTTTTCAACTCTCCGCCTATGGCAGTGCGAACCGATTAAAGAATTTGATTTCAAACTTTTTAACGAGCAAAAATATGACCTTGCGTTAAAACAGAAAAATGACGCTGAAAATATTTCAAGGCTTCTTTACCCTAATGATTCAACGCCCGACGGCAAAAAGCTTAGATTTAAACAGCAATATTTCTTCACCTCTGCGTCACTTCAGGATATTATCAAAAAGTATAAAAAATACCACTGCGACGATTATTGCCACTTTGCCGAATATATCACAATTCAGCTAAACGACACTCATCCCGTTGTTGCAATACCCGAACTTATCAGGCTTCTTACCCTTGACGGTTGCACTTTTGATTACGCTTTTGATATATGCCGTCAGGTGTTCAATTTTACAAACCACACAATTATGGCGGAAGCGCTTGAAAAATGGGACTTAAAACTTATAGATTCTGTTTGTCCCGATATTGCAAGAATCATTATTAATATTGATAAAAAGCAGGAAAAAGAGATTTCAGGTGAAAACAGCGATATGCAAATTATTCAAAAAGGTATGGTTCATATGGCAAACCTTGCCTGTTTCGTTTGCAAATTTATCAACGGTGTTGCAAATCTTCACACCGAAATACTAAAGCGCGATACTTTAAATTCTTGGTATAAGCTCAGCCCAAACAAGTTTCAAAACAAAACAAACGGAATTACTCAGCGCCGTTTTCTTCGCCTTTGTAACCCGAAGCTCAGCGAACTTATTACCGATTTGCTCGGCAGTGAAGAATGGATAACCGATTTGTCACGCCTTAAAGAACTTGAAAAATATGCCGACAACAAAGATGTTCTCGAACGTTTTATGGAAATAAAAAAGGAAAATAAAAAAACGCTTTCAAACTATATTTTAAAGTTTGATGACGACTCTTTTTCTCCCGATTTTATCGTCGATTCCCAAATAAAAAGGCTCCACGAATATAAGCGCCAATTTTTAAATATTCTCGTTATTTTGGAACTTTATTTTGAACTTGAAGAAAAGAGCTTGACCGATTTTACACCTACCGTTTTCATCTTCGGCGCAAAAAGCGCACCGGGTTATGAAAGAGCCAAGGGGATAATCAAGCTTATTAATGAGGTCAAAAAGCTTGTTGAAGCTAACGAGTATGTCAGCCGATTTATCAAGATTATTTTTGTCAGTGACTACAGCGTTTCCTATGCCGAAAAAATAATTCCTGCCACCGATATTTCAAAGCAAATATCAACAGCAGGAACTGAAGCTTCAGGCACGGGCAATATGAAATTTATGCTAAACGGCGCAGTAACTCTCGGCACATTTGACGGCGCTAATATCGAAATAGTCCAAAACGCCGGAGAGGAAAACAACTATATCTTTGGCGCAAGGGTAGAGGATATTGAAAAAATTAAATCTACCTATGACCCAAAGAAAATTTATAATTCCGACCCAAAAATCAAGCGCTGCCTTGACGCACTTATTGACGGTACATTGAGTGATAACAATACAGGCATATTTAAAGAACTTTATACTTCAATTTTAGACGGCGCGTCGTGGCATAAGGCTGATAACTACTACCTTCTCCTCGATTTTGAACCGATGCTTAAAACTCAGCTTAAAGCAAATAACGACTATAAAGATAAGTACGCTTTTACTCATAAGTGCTTTTTAAATATGTGTAATGCCGGTTTCTTCTCAAGTGACCGCACAATTCTTGACTATGAAGAAAATATTTGGAATATAACAAAAACGGGCGAAATTTAATTCGTCCGTTTTTTTTGCAAAAATGTAGATGTCAGTGTCCTCGACGACCCGCTTTAAATTGTTTATTTATTACTCTTCAAGATTATCAAGCGCATATTTACAGCATTGTATAACTAATTGGTTTAAAGAAACTTCTTTTTCCTGTGCTAATTTTTCAAGCTCATTTATTAAATCGTTTGGCATTCTAAAAGTTTTATTTGAATATTCAGGCTTAGTAACTTTGAACATATTATCACCTCAAATATATTTTAAACAATTTCAGAAGTATAATATACACGCTAAAAATACAAGATAAAATATCTTGCAAATATTATTGCAATATGTTATTATGAAGTTACTAAATTGAAGGAGGTCTTTTTAATGAAAAAGATACTAAGCTTGTTTTTGTCCGTGTTAATGCTTTTAAGTATTACGGCAGGGTTTGAAATAAGCGCAAAAGCAGAAAACAATACTATAGACACGGCATATGAACTTGCGGCAGACGGCGGAAGCTGTTCTGGTAAAGTATATTACAACGGCGGCTTTCCGACCAATGATTTTTACAAAATTAATTTGTATGTAAGTGGCATATTGAAGCTAAACATTTCTGCGACTGATCAAATAGGATATACGCTTTATAAAGCTGATGGTAAGACTGAAGTTAAAGGAAAGCTCTTATATTGTGATGGTAATTTCGGCAGAGTACAGGAAACCATTGAACTTGAGTTAAGAGGCGGAGTGTATTATTTAAAATTAAGATCTTCGCATGATAGTTCATACCAAATTACAACATCGCTTTTAACTCATAACGAATCATTCCCTGAATCGGATGCAAATAATAACGACTATGTTGACACTGCTTCGCCTATAACATTTGATACTTTATATTACGGCTCGGTAGGTTTGGAAGAAAGCGACTTTTATTCATTTTCTGTTGCTAACAAAACAGATATAAATATTAATCTTGATTATTATACTACAATGAATAATATTAAAATAAGCTTGCTTGATAAATACGGTAAAGAAATCAATTATAAATCAGCGGATGCCACAAACGGTCATATTGTAGCAGACTTTATTTTTGAAGGGTTAGAACCGAGCCAATACTATCTTAAAATTGTAGGCTCTTGGTATGGCTACGGTCCGTATGCATTTAGTGTTTCGGCTTATTGTAACCACGATTTTATAAGAACTTCAAAGGACGCAACATATTTTAAAAAGGGATATTATAAAGATATCTGCAAAAAATGCGGCTATTCATACATAGTTGACTATATCAAAAAGAAAAAGTTATCAATACCGGGTATGTATTTGAGCATTGATAACAAAAAATTGGCAGTTCATTGGTATTCTGTAAGTGATGCAAGCGGATATGAAATAAAATGCAGTACATCAAAAAAATTCAGCAAAAGCAAAACAAAAACATTTACCGTTAAAGGTAATAGTAAAAAAATAAAGAAAATTAAAATAAAATCTAAGAAAAGATATTATGTTCGTGTAAGAGCATATAAAACCGGTAAGGTAAAAGGAAAAACAGTAAAAGTTTATTCACCTTGGTCAAGCACTTATTCAATAAAAAGATAACAAAAAAGGCAGTTCAAATCGAACTGCCTTTAATTTTGTATTGCTGTAGGGGTCAGGTTTTCAATGACCTGTTTTTTTATTTTGTTTTAACCTTTTCGTTTTTTAATTTATTATGATAATCTTTTGTTTCCTTAGCAAGTGAGCCTGAAAGCGCAATCAAGCCGATAAGGTTTGGTATTGCCATAAGACCGTTTGCGATGTCTGAAAAGCTCCAAACAACGCCAAGTGTAGCTGTAGCGCCGACATAAGTTAAAAGTGAAAATACAACTCTGTAAATGTAGCAGAAAATCGGCTTTTTGAAAAGGAATTCAAGAGCTTTTTCACCGTTGTATTCCCAACCTAAAATAGTTGAAAAAGCAAAAAGAATAATGCTGATTGTAACAAATACCGCACCTGTTTTGCCAAGCGCAGTTTCAAAAGCGGCAATGGTAAGCTCTGCTCCCTCAAGCAACGAGCCGTCAGCCTTTGTTGTGCCAAGTACACCGCTTGATGCAATTGTAAGACCTGTGATTGTGCAAACAATAATTGTATCAATAAAAGTACCGCACATATTGATAAAGCCTTGCTTAACATGGTGGTCGGAAGTAGCGGAAGCGGCAGAGATAGCGGCGCTGCCAAGGCCTGCTTCGTTTGAAAATACACCTCTTGCAATACCGTAGCGCATAGAGTTCATCATACTTGCCGTAACCGTGCCTACAAGACCGCCTGCAATAGGCTTAGCGCCGAATGCCATTGAAAAGATATTTGCAATTCCGTTTGGAAGATTTTTGTAATTAATGCAAACTACCGCAATTCCGGTAATCATATAAAATACTGCCATTGCAGGTACAAGAACACTTGATACTTTAGAAATTGATTTAATGCCGCCTAATACAACAGCGCCTACACATACAACAAGTGCAATGCCGACTATCCATTTAGGAATATTAAATGTTGAATTTACAGCAGTTGTAATGGAATTACCCTGTGCCGCATTGCCGATACCGAATGAAGCCATAAGTGTGAATACAGCAAAAAGCACCGCTAAAATTGAACCGATTTTTTTATTTTTAAGACCGTATTTGAGCGTATACATAGGTCCGCCGCACATTTCGCCCTTTTCGTTTACTCTCCTGTATTTGCCCGCAAGCGCACATTCCGCATATTTTGTAGAAATACCGAAAGCCGCAGAAATCCACATCCACAAAAGGGCGCCCGGTCCGCCGAGCACCATAGCCGTTGCAACACCCACAATGTTACCAGTACCTACAGTTGCCGCAAGAGCCGTCATTAGTGCCGAGAACGGTGAAATATCGCCCTCGCCGTCCTTCTTTCTTGACTCCTTGCTGAAAAGCCTTTTAAGCGATGAACCGAGGTTCCTCCACGGCAAAAACCTGAGCCTAAAGGTTAAGAATATACCCGTTCCCACAAGGAAAACAAGCATAACCGGACCCCAAACAAAGTCGTTAATTTTGTTGACAATTTCCGTAAATTTATCCATCAAACGCCACCCTTTATAAATAAAATATATTATATAATAACATATTATAATGTGTTAAGCAAGAAAAAATTATAAGGTTGTGAATAAGCAGTCATAACCGTAAACAATAATTTATCTTATAAATTATAAAGTCTTCTTGCATTTTTGTTTGTGATATCGAGAAGTTCTTGTGGGTTGATGCCTAAAAGCGAACCGATTTTTTCTGCAATATACGGAATATAGTGCGAATCGTTTCGTTTGCCACGCATAGGGGTAGGGGCGAGGTAAGGGCAATCGGTTTCAAGCACGAGGCGTTCAAGCGGAATTTCCTTAGCAACTTCAAGGCTTTTGCGCGCGTTATTAAAGGTTACAACGCCGTTTAAGCCGATATACATACCAAGCTTGATAATTTCTCTTGCCATTTCCTTTGAACCGGAGAAGCAGTGCACAACGCCCTTTGGTTTCATCTCTTTTAAAATATCGAGAGTGTCGCCGTGAGCGTCCCTGTCGTGAACGATTATCGGCATATCAAGTTTCTTGGCAAGTTCAATTTGCGCTTTAAAAAACTTCTTCTGCTCCTCTTTGCTTGATTCCATCCAATAATAGTCAAGCCCGATTTCACCTATGGCTACGCACTTGTCGTTTTTTGCAAATCTTTCAATCACTCTTAAATCATCAAGCGTTGCGCCTTGTAAATTTTCAGGGTGAAAACCTGCGGCAAAGTAGATGTAATCATACTGCTGAGCCAGGTCAAAATTAAACTGAGTTGAATCTATGTCACATCCGCAACTTACAACTAAAGAAACGCCCTGACTTTGAAGATTATTAAGCAATTCTTCTCTGTCAGGGTCAAACTTACTGTCGTCGTAGTGGGAATGTGTATCAAAAATATTGTGATACATTTATATTCCTACCGTTTCTTATCTTATTTTAGTACCTGCCGGCATACCGTCAACAAAGAGAACTTTTACATCATCTTCGCTGACATCACCTGCAAGGAGCATACCGTTACTCATTTCACCGCAAAGCTTTGCAGGTTTAAGGTTTGCAACGATAATAACACTCTTGCCAATCAAATCTTCAGGCTTGTACCATGGAGCAATACCCGAAACAATTTGGCGAAGTTCGCTTGAACCGTCGTTAACCTGCAATTTGAGAAGCTTCTTAGCTTTCTTAATAGGTTCGCACTGTTCAATCTTTGCAACTCTAAGCTCAACCTTAGCAAAATCGTCAAACTGAATCTCTGCAAGACCTTCGATTTCAGGCTTAGCTTTAGCTTCTTCCTTTGCATTTTCTTTTTGCTTTTCAGCAATTTCATTAAGCATCTTTTCAGCGTCAATTCTTGCGAAAAGTGCCTTTGCTTCGCCGACTTTAGTGCCTGTTTTAAGTGCACCGAATTCCTTGAGCGAATCGTAATCTTTAATGTTGCAGTTCATCTGCTCAAAGATTTTTTCGCTTGTTTCAGGCATAAACGGTGAAAGAAGAATAGCGATAAATCTGATTGATTCAAGAAGATTGTAAAGAACTGTACCAAGCCTTGCCTTTGTGCTTTCATCCTTAGCAAGTACCCAAGGAGCAGTTTCGTCAATATATTTGTTAGAACGCTTAGCAAGGTTCAATACGGCTTCAACTGCGTCTGCAACTCTGTATGTTTCAAAGCATTTTTCAACCTTTGCAACAGTGTCAAGCGCGAATGTTTTAAGTTCTTCGTCAGGTACGATTACACATTCAGGCTCATAGCAAGGCTCTTGAACAATGCCGTCAAAATACTTGTTTTGCATTGCAATGGTTCTGTTAACAAGATTGCCGAAAGTGTTTGCAAGGTCGCTGTTGTATCTTTCAATAATTGTTTCATATGTGATAGAACCGTCGTTAGCATACGGCATTTCGGAAACAAGATAATATCTTACTGCGTCAACACCGAGGAGGTTAACAAGGTCGTCGGCATAAATAACATTACCTCTTGACTTAGACATCTTGTCCTCGCCAAAGAGAAGCCACGGGTGACCGAATACTTGCTTTGGAAGCGGTTCACCAAGAGCCATAAGCATAATAGGCCAATAAATTGTATGGAATCTTACAATATCTTTACCTATAATGTGAACATCGGCAGGCCAATACTTTTTGTAAAGGTCGGATGAACTGTCAGGGTCGTAGCCGAGAGCGGTAATATAGTTTGAAAGAGCGTCTATCCAAACATAGATAACATGCTTGTCGTCAAATGTTACAGGAATACCCCATTTAAAACTTGTACGGCTTACGCAAAGGTCCTGCAAGCCCGGCTTGATGAAGTTGTTGAGCATTTCCTTTTTACGGGCTTCGGGATAAATGAAGTTTTCATTGTTTTCAATAAATTCTTCAAGCTGCTTTTGATATTTTGAAAGTCTGAGGAAATATGCTTCTTCCTTAGCAGGCTTTACTTCACGACCGCAGTCAGGGCACTTGCCGTCAACAAGCTGACTTTCAGTCCAGAAAGATTCGCAAGGAGTACAGTACATACCCTCGTAATGCCCCTTGTAAATATCACCTTGGTCATATAATTTTTTGAAAATCTTTTGAACTGTTTTTTCATGGTAAGGGTCGGTAGTTCTGATAAATTTATCGTAACTTGTGTTTAAAAGGTTGCAAATTTCACGAATTTCACCCGATACCTTGTCAACATATTCTTTAGGTGTAATGCCGGCTTTTTTAGCATATTCTTCAATTTTTTGACCGTGCTCATCAGTACCTGTGAGCATAAATACATCATAGCCCTGAAGCCTTTTGTACCTTGCGATAGCGTCGGTCAAAACAATTTCGTAGCTGTTGCCGATATGCGGCTTTCTTGATGTGTATGCAATAGCCGTTGTTATATAAAATTTTTCTTTTTCAGCCATTTTGTTTACCTCCGATATTAAAGAAGTGATGCGGCACCCTTGTCAAGCATAAGAGTTACATCAGTGTGGAACTGAAGAACGGAAGCAGGGCACTGAGGTGTAACATCGCCGTCAATAAGCTGCTTGATAGCCTTCGCCTTGTTTTCGCCGATAGCAATAATAAGTATTCTCTTAGCCTGCATAATTGAACCGATACCCATTGTTACTGCGTGGGTAGGAACTTCATTGATTGATTTAAAGAAACGGCTGTTGTCCTTAATTGTGCTTTCTTTAAGTGCAACAACATGGCTCCATCTTTGGAAGCTGTCAGACGGTTCGTTAAATGCGATGTGACCGTTTGAACCGATACCCAAAAGCTGAATGTCAATTCCGCCGGCTTTTTTAATCTTTTCTTCATATGCTTTACATTCTTCCTCAGGGTTCTCGGCATTGCCGTTAAGGAAGTTGATGTGTTCTTTCGGAATGTTGATGTGGTCAAAAAGATTGTCGTGCATAAAACGGTGATATGAGTTAACATCGTTAACATCAAGCTTGCAGTATTCGTCAAGGTTGAATGTTGTAACTTTGCTGAAATCAACTGCACCTTGCTCATAAAGCTTAATCATATGACCGTATGGCTTGAGCGGTGTTGAACCTGTAGCAAGACCGAGCACACTGTCAGGCTTAGCAAGCACCTGACCGCACATATAGTTGCCAGCTGCGATACCGATTTGTTCTTCATTATCATATACAAGTACATTCATTTTATTATACCTCCGATTTTTATATATCTTATATATTATAAACTAATTAATTTGTGTGTCAACTTTATTTTTCTTTTTCATTATCTTTTTGATAACGGCATATATCAGCAAAAAGATAAGTGCGCCGAGTATTGCACCGCAGGTGTCTATCGTCCAATCTCTAAGCTCGCAGCTTCTTCCCTCAACAAAACGCTGGTGAAATTCGTCACTCGCTGCATAAATTGATGCAATAACAATACCCCAATGCACTTTGCACCTTTTGCTCGTTTGGTAAAGTGCGTTGCAATTTAAAAGGCAAAGTCCTGTGTATTCGCCAAAATGCGCAAGCTTTCTAACTATAAAGCTTGTAAAAAAGTTATCGCCGAAATTGTCAATCAGCCATTTGAGTATAACACTGCTTTGAGCGTTTGATTCGTCGGCAGTCCTTGACGAAAGCCAAAAGATTATACCCATACAAATAACAACAAGTGCCCAGCTTATTGCCAAAATTATTATGTTTTTCTTATTTTGCTTCTCTTGTTGCATTAACAAAACTTACCCTTCCGCTTCCCGGATGAAACTGAACATTTTTAACTCCCTGCGCCTCGGCATAATATGATGATTCATAAAGCACAGGCTTAATGCTGTAGTCGCCGAGTATTGCCTGCTCGCACTTCTTTGTGCTTTGGACAAGCTTGTCGGCAGATGTACTTTGCGCTTTCTTTAGTGCCGATATAGCGCTTGGAACAGTTCCCATATAATTGCCGTTTATGATTGTGCTCAAAAAGTTAAGCGAATTTTGGTTTGTAGCTTTAAATTTGTAAAGTGCAATGTCATATTCGCCGTTTGAAAGAGCAGTTTGATATTCATCCTCTGTAAGAATATTTATTTTAAGCGAGAAAGAAATTTTGTGCTCGTTATCGTTGCCGTAAGTTGAAACCGCGCCTACACCTGCCTGAATACCCTGTACAAGTTTTTTGACAACATCCTCATAATCTTCCGTAGCAATTACGGTAAAATCGGCTTTTGAAGCACCGAGTTCATTAAGTCCTTCTTTCCACAACTTCTGCGCTTTGCTGATATTTTGCTTGTAAACAGTTGCACCCATAACTTCGTTTGCCGATTTTGTGCCGATAATACAGCTTGGCGGAGTGAAACAGGTTGCACGGCTTAAATAATCTGTTTTGCTTGTGTCAATGTCAGATATACTAAGGCACACTGCCTGCCTTAACTTATCATTGGTAAAAACAGTATTATTCTTATTAAGTATCATCGCAAGCGTAGCGTCGGTATAGTTTACTGCGTTTATTTTTTCATTTTTAAGCTGCTCATACTCTTGACCGGTAATGTATGCGCTGTCATAGTATCCCGATTTAAGGTTTTTAACCGTGTCTTCCGTGCCGTCGGTAATTTTCAATGTAAGGTCGGTTACCTGCGACGGAAAATCGCCGACATATTGACTGTTGTTTTTAAGCACATACGAACTTTCAAGCACATTTGTTATATAAAACTGACCGTTAAAAATTGAATAGTCAAGACCCAAACCGTATCTGCCTTTTGTAGCATTAAAATATTCCTCGTTGCAAGGCATTGCAATAGCGGTTGAAAGCACATTCAAAAAGCTGGAATCAGCCGATTTAAGCTTAATTTCAAGCGTGTAATCGTCAAGTGCCTTTGCACCGAGTTTGCTTGAACTCTTTTTACCCGAATGAATGTCGGAAGCGTTAATAATATTTGAAATTGAAGAAAATAGGGGAGCGTCGGTATTTTTTTCACTCGCTCTCCTAAGCGCAAAAACAAAGTCGTTTGCCGTGATGTCGGGGTTAAATGCAGTACCCATAAGCTTTTGAGCCGCAGTAATGTTTTCTGCGTCCTTGCTTTGAATATTCCACTTTGCGCCTTGCCTTAAATGGAATGTATATGTTTTGCCGTCCTTGCTTATGTCCCAAGTTTTTGCAACGCCTGCCTGTACCGAGCCGTCGTCGTTAACTCTTACAAGTCCTTCAAAACAGTTTTCGATAATTAAAAATTCGTCGGCAGTTGACGCAATTTGAGGGTCAAAGCTATTTATATCGCCCGAAAAAGGGTAGATAAAGTCGATTTTAGTGCTCTTTGACGAGCAGCCGGAAAAGAGTGAAACCGTAATAAGTATGCATATCATTACGGCGATAATTTTTTTGATTGCAGTTTTCAATTTGTTCACCTATAGTAATGTAATAAAAATAAAATTATTAGTCTATTTGCAATTATAACAAACCGTGCATATTAAATCAATGAATATTTTAAGTTAATTTTGTTAATTTCGGTTGAAAATATGAAACACTCGGTGCAGTGTATGAAAAACTTTTTCGATAATTTTGGAATTTGTTTAGAAAAGTCTTGACTTATTGCTTTGGGTGGTTTATAGTATTAGCTATCTTAAAATGGCAATTTATTGCAAATTATAAATTCTATATTTTTAATTATTGCTTATATTATGTAACGGAAAATTATAATTTTCAGGTCATATGCAATACGCAATTTGTCGTTTACGAATATCAACAAATTAACGAAAATAAAACGAACGGAGTGACTCTACTTATGGTAAATGTTAAGGATGTCCAGCTCGGTACAACAACGAGAAAGAGTTTTGCAAAAATCAATGAGGTTATGAAAATGCCTAACCTTATCGAAGTGCAGAAGAGTTCTTATCGTTGGTTCCTTGAAGAGGGCCTCAAAGAAGTTTTCAAAGATATCGGCGAAATCAGCGATTACACCGGTAATCTTGTGCTCAGCTTTGTGGACTTTTCAATCGACGATGAGCCGAAATATTCAATCGCACAGTGTAAGGCTCGTGACACCACTTATGCCCGCCCTTTAAAAGTTAAGGCAAGACTTGTAAATAAAGAAACAGGCGAAATCAAGGAAAACACAATTTTTATGGGTGACCTTCCTTGGATGACCGATGCAGGTACATTTGTTATCAACGGTGCTGAGAGATGTATTGTATCTCAGCTTGTTCGTTCACCGGGTGTTTACTACAATATGGACCATGACAAGACAGGTAAGGAACTTTTCACAAACACAGTAATTCCTAACCGCGGTGCTTGGCTTGAATACGAAACAGACGCTAATGACCTTTTTTATGTAAGAATCGATAAGAACAGGAAGATTTATATCACAACTTTCCTTCGTGCATTAGGTCTTGGCACTGATTCGGAAATTGTTGATTTCTTCGGCGAGGATGAAAAAATTCTTGCCACTATCGACAAGGATACAACAAAAAATCAGGAAGAAGCTCTCCTTGAAGTTTACAAGAAGCTTCGTCCGGGTGAACCACCTACACTTGAAACAGCTCAGTCACACCTTGACGGTTTGTTTTTCGACGCTCATCGTTACGACCTTTCAAGAGTAGGCAGATATAAATATAACAAGAAGCTTTCATTAAGCGACAGACTTAAAGACAGAGTTCTTACTCAGCCTATCATCTCACCACAGGGTGAGTTCCTTGCAGACACAGGTGAAAAAATCAGCGAAGAACGCGCAGTTGAAATTGAAAATGCAGGTGTTATGGTTGCATTTGTTGATGCTGACGGCAAGGAAGTTAAAATCGTATCTAACGGTATGGTTGACATTTACAAGTATGTTGACTTCGATTGCAAAGAGCTTGGTATTCATGAAAATGTTTGCTACAGAGTTCTTTCAGAAATTCTTGAAAAATGCGGTGACGATGTTGACGCTCTTAAAGAAGAAATTGAGCGCAGAGCTGACGACCTTGTTCCTAAGCACATCACTACCGACGATATTTTCGCCAGCGTATCTTACCTCATCAACCTTGCACAGGGCGTAGGCAAAACCGACGATATCGACCACCTCGGCAACCGTCGTATCAGAGCAGTAGGCGAACTTCTTCAAAACCAGTTTAGAATCGGCTTTACCAGAATGGAAAGAGTTATCCGTGAGCGTATGACACTTCAGGCGCAGGATGATGACGGCGCTATCACTCCTCAGGCTCTTATCAATATCCGTCCTGTTGTTGCCGCTATTAAAGAGTTCTTCGGTTCATCTCCTCTTTCTCAGTTTATGGACCAGAACAACCCGCTTGCAGAGCTTACTCATAAGCGTAGACTTTCAGCCCTCGGTCCGGGCGGTCTTTCAAGAGACCGTGCAGGTTTCGAAGTTCGAGATGTACACTATACCCACTACGGTCGTATGTGTCCTATCGAAACACCAGAAGGTCCTAACATCGGTCTTATCTCTTACCTTGCTTGCTACAGCCGTCTTAACGAATATGGCTTTATCGAAGCACCTTACCGTAGGGTTGATAAAGAAACAGGCGTTGTTACCGATGATGTAATTTATATGACTGCCGATGTTGAGGATAATTTCGTTGTTGCTCAGGCTAACGAACCTCTTGATGAAAACGGTAGATTTACAAATGCAAGAGTTACTTGCCGTTGCCGTGACGAATTCCTTACTCTTCCTCCTGAAAGAGTTGACTATATGGACGTATCGCCTAAGATGGTAGTTTCTGTTGCTACAGCAATGATTCCGTTCCTTGAAAACGACGACGCAAACCGTGCTCTTATGGGTGCTAACATGCAGCGTCAGGCAGTGCCTCTCCTTAAAACTGTTGCTCCTGTAGTAGGTACCGGTATGGAATATAAGGCCGCTTACGACTCAGGTGTAGTAGTTATTGCTAAGCGTGGCGGTGTTGTTTCAGCCGTTGACTCAACCACTATTGAAATTACAACTAACGATGGTGATGTTGACAAGTATGAGCTTGTTAAGTTCCAGGGCTCTAACCAGGGTACTTGTATTAACCAGCGTCCTATCGTTTCACTCCACCAAAAGATTGAGGACGGACAGGTTATTGCCGATGGTCCTGCAACCTGTAACGGTGAAATTTCACTTGGTAAGAATGCACTTATCGGCTTTATGACTTGGGAAGGTTATAACTACGAGGATGCTGTTCTTATTAACGAAAAGATTGTAAGAGATGATGTTTACACTTCTATCCATGTTGTTGAGCATGAAGTAGAAGCTCGTGATACAAAGCTCGGCCCTGAAGAAATAACAAGAGATATTCCAAATGTCGGTGAAGACGCGCTTCGCGACCTTGACGAAGACGGTATTATCCGCGTAGGCGCTGAGGTTCATTCAGGCGATATCCTTGTAGGTAAGGTTACACCAAAGGGTGAAACAGAACTTACCGCCGAAGAAAGACTTTTAAGAGCAATCTTCGGTGAAAAGGCAAGAGAAGTCAGAGATACATCAATGCGTATCCCTCACGGTGAATACGGTATTGTTGTTGATGTTAAGGTATTTACCCGTGCGAACAGCGATGAACTTTCACCGGGTGTAAATAAAGTAGTAAGAGTATATATTGCTCAAAAGCGTAAGATTCAGGTCGGCGATAAGATGGCAGGTCGTCACGGTAACAAGGGTGTTGTTTCAAGAATTTTACCTCAGGAAGATATGCCATTCCTCCCTGACGGCAGACCTCTTGACATAGTTCTTAACCCTCTCGGCGTACCTTCTCGTATGAACATCGGTCAGGTACTTGAAGTTCACCTCGGCTATGCCGCTATGGCACTCGGCTGGAAGATGATGACCCCTGTATTCGACGGTGCTCACGAACAGGATATCCGTGATTGTCTTGAACTTGCAGATATCGGTTACTATATTGATGAAAACGGCAAGAAAGTATACGACGGTAAGACAGAACTTATCGATGGTCGTACAGGTGAAAAGTTTGATAACCGTATTACAGTAGGTTATATGTATTATCTCAAGCTCCATCACCTTGTTGACGATAAGATTCACGCTCGTTCAACCGGTCCTTACAGCCTTGTAACTCAGCAACCACTCGGTGGTAAGGCTCAGTTCGGCGGTCAGCGTTTCGGTGAAATGGAAGTTTGGGCACTTGAAGCTTACGGCGCAGCTTACACACTTCAGGAAATTATTACTATTAAGTCAGATGATGTTGTCGGTCGTGTTCGTACCTACGAAGCAATCGTTAAGGGCGAAAACATTCCAACAGCAGGTACACCTGAGTCATTTAAGGTTCTCTTTAAGGAACTTCAGGCACTCGGTCTTGATACTAAGGTTCTCGATAAGGACGGCAACGAGGTTGAGCTCAAGCAAGACCTTGACGACGGTTCGGGCATTCAGCCAATCGACGAACAGGCATTTACAACAGTAAATGACTTCGAGGGTCAGGAAGGCTATGGAGTTGAAAACGCAGAGGACGGTCAGGAAGCAGGTCAGTCAGATGCTTTTGATGATTTGTTTGCAGATGAAGAAAGCGACAGCAATGATGATTTCGGTTTCGACTTCGGCGGAGATTCATCAGACGATGAATAATTCTGATTTGACTTCACTAATTCTAGATTAAATAAAGGAGTGCTTCCATATGGATAATTATGAAAACGAATTCAGTTCAATAAAAATCGGCCTTGCTTCACCGGAGCAGATTCGTGAGTGGTCTTACGGCGAAGTTACAAAGCCTGAAACAATAAATTACAGAACTCTTAAGCCTGAGCGTGACGGTCTTTTCTGTGAAAGAATTTTTGGACCTATGAAGGACTGGGAATGTCATTGTGGTAAGTATAAGAGAGTTCGTTATAAAGGTAAAGTCTGCGAGCGCTGCGGTGTTGAAATTACACGCTCAAAGGTTCGTCGTGAGCGTATGGGTCACATCGAACTCGCAGCTCCTGTTTCGCACATTTGGTATTTTAAGGGCATACCGAGCCGTCTCGGTCTTGTTCTTGATATCAGCCCGAGAAACCTTGAAAAGGTGCTTTACTTTGCACTTTACATTGTCATCGACCCGGGTGACACTCCTCTTGAAAAGATGCAGATTCTTAACGAAAAAGAATATGCTGAAATGAGAGAAAGATATGAAGACGACTTTAAGGCAGGTATGGGTGCCGAAGCTATTAAAGAGCTTTTGCAGGGTATTGATATACCAAAGCTTCGTGACGAACTCACTGCCGAGCTTGACGGTGCAACCGGTCAAAAGAGAGTAAGACTTCTTAAAAGGCTTGATGTTGTTGACGCTTTCTATCACAGCGGCAATAAGCTTGAATGGATGATTCTCGACGCTATTCCGGTTATCCCTCCTGATATTCGTCCTATGGTTCAGCTTGACGGCGGCAGATTTGCTACCTCTGACCTTAACGACCTTTACAGAAGGGTTATCAACCGTAACAACCGTCTTAAAAAACTTCTTGAGCTCGGTGCTCCTGAAATTATTGTCAGAAACGAAAAGAGAATGCTTCAGGAATCTGTTGACGCACTTATCGATAACGGTCGTCGCGGTCGTCCTGTAACCGGTCCTAACAACAGACCTCTTAAATCTCTTTCAGATATGCTTAAAGGTAAGCAGGGTCGTTTCCGTCAGAACCTTCTCGGTAAGCGTGTTGACTACTCAGGTCGTTCGGTTATCGTTGTTGGCCCTGAACTTAAAATGCACCAGTGCGGTCTTCCAAAAGAAATGGCTATTGAACTTTTCAAGCCTTTCGTTATGAAACGACTTGTTGAAAAGGGTATTGCTTCAAATATCAAATCAGCAAGAAAGATGGTTGAAAAGGCTGACAGACCTGAAGTTTGGGACTGCCTTGAAAAAGTAATTAAGGACCATCCGGTTATGCTTAACCGTGCACCTACACTTCACAGACTTGGTATTCAGGCATTTGAACCTGTACTCGTTGAGGGTAGAGCTATTAAACTTCATCCTCTTGCTTGTACCGCATTCAACGCCGACTTCGACGGTGACCAGATGGCTGTCCATGTTCCTCTTTCTGCAGAGGCTCAGGCTGAAGCAAGAATGTTGATGCTTGCTGCTAACAACCTCCTCAAGCCGTCAGACGGCAAGCCTGTTGCTGTTCCTACTCAGGATATGGTTATCGGTTCATACTACCTCACAATGATTAAAGAGGGTGAACCGGGTCAGCCTAAGTTCTTTAAGGACGAAGCGAGAACTGAAGAAGTTACTTTTGACGAAGTTAAGAACGATATCAACAAGGACTTTGACGACCCTCGTGATTATGTTCCTAACCCTGCAATTCTTTGCGAAATTGACGAAGAAGAATTTGCTGAGAAATACGGTTACTACCGTTCATATAAGCTTTACAGAGATAAAGATGAAGCAATGATGGCTTATCAAGAGGGTTCTCTCGGTATGCATTCACCTGCTAAGATTCGTGTAACCCGTGAAGTTGAGGGTGTTGAAAAGACAGGTATTATCATTACCACTATCGGCAGAATTATATTTAATAACTCAATTCCTCAGGACCTCGGTTTTGTTGACAGAACCAACCCTGATAAGGAGTTCGACCTTGAAGTTTCATTCGTTGTTAAGAAGAAACAGCTCGGTCAAATCGCTGAAAAGTGTATCAATGTTCACGGCGTTTCTATCGCTTCTCATGTTCTTGACTCTATTAAGGCTCAGGGCTATAAGTATTCAACCGTTTCAGGTACAACCGTTGCTGTTTGCGACGCACTTATCCCTGAAAAGAAGAAGGAATACCTTGCTGAAGCTGAAGCAAAGGTTGATGAAATCACATACAACTATAACTACGGTCTTATTACTAATGAAGAGCGTTCTTCAGCAGTAATCAAAGCTTGGGAAGACTGTACAAACAAGGTTTCTAACGAGCTTACAAGTAACTTCGACGGTGCGCATAACCCGATTCACATGATGGTAGACTCAGGTGCCCGTGGTAGTACATCACAGCTTCGTCAGCTTGCCGGTATGAGAGGTCTTATCGCCAACACAGCCGGTAAAACAATCGAAGTTCCTATTCGTGCTAATTACCGTGAAGGTCTTAATATTCTTGAATACTTCATTTCTTCCCGTGGTGCTCGTAAAGGTCTTGCCGATACAGCGCTTCGTACAGCCGACTCAGGTTACCTTACAAGAAGACTTGTTGATGTATCTCAGGATGTTATCATTCGTGATGATGATTGCGGTTGCCACGACGGTATCGTTGTAACCAAGATTATGGACGGTAACCGTGTTCTTGAACCTCTTGAAGAAAGACTTACCGGCAGATTTGTTGTTGACCCTGTTGTTGACCCTAACACAGGCGAAGTTCTTATGGAAACTAACAGAATGATGACGGCAGATGACGCTAAGAGTATTGTTGACGCAGGTATTGAGTCTGTTAAGATTCGTTCACTTATCACTTGTAAGTCACGCCACGGTGTTTGCCGCAAGTGCTACGGTGCTAACCTTGCATTTAACGAGCCTGTTCAGGTTGGTGAAGCAGTTGGTATTATCGCAGCCCAGTCAATCGGTGAACCTGGTACTCAGCTTACAATGAGAACATTCCATACCGGTGGTGTTGCCGGCGGTGCCGATATTACACAGGGTCTTCCTCGTGTAGAAGAATTGTTTGAAGCAAGAAAGCCAAAGCAGCTTGCTATCCTTTCTGAAATCGAAGGCGATGTTCGTTTTGAAGAAATCAAGAAGAGCCGCCATGTTATTGTATATAATAAGGAAACAGCAGAGGAGAAGAAGTATCTTATCCCTTACGGCGCAAGACTTTGCGAAAATATCGTAGAGGGCGCTCATATTGCAAAGGGTACAGAGCTTACACTCGGTGCTGTTAACCCACATGATGTTCTTGCTATCCTCGGTGAAGAAGCTGTTTATAACTACCTTATTAAGGAAGTTCAGTTTGCTTACCGTACACAGGGTGTTGATATCAACGATAAGCATATCGAAGTTATCGTTCGTCAGATGCTCAAGAAATGTACTGTTGACGAAGCAGGCGATACAGACCTCGTTGCAGGCACAATGGTTGATGTTTCTGCTGTTGACGAAGCTAACGATAAGATTGACGCAAGAATTAAAGCAGGTGAGGAAAACCTCAAGAAAGCAACTTATATTCCTATCCTTATGGGTATTACAAAGGCTTCTCTTGCAACAGATTCATTCCTTTCTGCCGCATCATTCCAGGAAACTACAAGAGTTCTTACCGACGCAGCTATCCGCGGTAAGAGTGACCCACTCATCGGTCTTAAAGAAAATGTTATTATCGGTAAGCTTGTTCCTGCAGGTACCGGTATGGATGTATTCCGCGAGGTTGATATTGTTCCGAGTTATTTTTCAGCTGAAAGCAGCGACGAAATTTTAAATCTTGAACAATTACAAGAACTCTTGACAAACACTACTAACTAGTGGTATAATGCTAAATCGTGTGAGGAAACTTTGTGAAATTATAACAAAGATTAGCGCATTAATTTAGTTAAAAACACAACATATTGGGGTGAGCTTCGTGCTTGCCCCAAAGTGTGCGTTTAATTGATATGCTGATTTTCAGCATATGAATTATACGCACACAGCGTATAAATAATTTTGAAAGGAGATAAACTATTGCCTACCTTTAATCAGCTCGTAAGAACAGGTCGTAAGACCATCGAGAAAAAGTCAAAGACACCTGCACTTTTAAAGGGTTTAAACACAAAGAAGAATGTTGTAACAGACAACAACTCACCACAAAAGCGTGGCGTTTGTACTGCTGTTAAGACTGCAACACCTAAGAAGCCTAACTCAGCTCTTCGTAAGATTGCCAGAGTTCGTCTTACAAACGGTATTGAAGTATCAGCTTACATCCCTGGTGTTGGTCATAACCTTCAGGAACACTCTGTTGTTATGATTCGTGGCGGCCGTGTTAAGGACCTTCCTGGTGTTCGTTACCACATTATCCGTGGTACACTTGATACACAGGGTGTAAACGGCAGAATGCAGAGCCGTTCTAAGTACGGTGCAAAGAAGCCAAAGGCTGCTAAGAAGTAAGCCTAATTTTTTAAATGGATAACAATAGTTTATATACCTATATATATCAGCGTATATGACCTTTTGTTGACTCCACGGAAAAACCGAGTACCTATGAACTCATTAAAAATTATGAAGGAGGGAAGCGAAGATGCCAAGAAGAGGCCAAATCGCTAAGCGTGATGTATTACCTGATCCTGTGTACAATTCAAAGCTTGTAACCAGACTTATCAACAGCATCATGCTTGATGGAAAGAAGGGCGTCGCTCAGAAAATCGTTTACGACGCATTCGACATCATTAAGGAAAAAACAGGCAACGAACCACTTGAAACTTTTGAAGCTGCAATGGAAAATGTTATGCCTGTACTTGAAGTTAAAGCACGCCGTGTCGGTGGTGCAACATACCAAGTACCTCTTGAGGTTCGTCCTGAAAGAAGACAGACTTTAGGTCTTCGTTGGATTACTCTTTACGCTCGTCAGCGTTCAGAGAGAACTATGAGAGAACGCCTTGCTGCTGAAATTATGGACGCTGTTAACAAGACAGGCGGCGCAGTTAAGAAGTGCGACGATACACACAAGATGGCAGAAGCAAACAAAGCATTTGCTCATTTCAGATATTAATAGGAGGGTATTATGTCAAGACAAGTATCTCTTGAGATGACAAGAAATATTGGCATTATGGCTCATATTGATGCAGGTAAAACTACAACCACCGAGCGTATTCTGTATTATACAGGTGTTAACCACAAGATTGGTGAAACACACGAAGGTGCTGCAACAATGGACTGGATGGAGCAGGAGCAGGAGCGTGGTATCACAATCACATCTGCTGCAACTACTTGTTTCTGGAAAAAGCATAGAATCAATATTATCGATACACCGGGTCACGTTGACTTCACAGTTGAAGTACAGCGTTCACTTCGTGTACTTGATGGTTCAGTTACCGTTCTTTGTGCAAAGGGTGGTGTTGAGCCGCAGTCTGAAACCGTTTGGCGTCAGGCTGATGAATATAAAGTACCTCGTATGATATTCGTTAACAAGATGGATATTATGGGTGCTGACTTCTACAGAGCTCTTGATATGGTTAAAGACCGTTTCAAATGTAATGCTCTCCCTATCCAGCTTCCAATCGGAAGTGAGGATACTTTCGAGGGTATTATCGACCTCGTTGAAAATCATGCCGTAATCTATATCGACCCTGATAAAGAAAAGGGTATGAAGTTTGAAATCAGGGAAATCCCTGATGATATGAAAGAAATCGCTGCTAAGTACAGAACGGAGCTTGTTGAGCATGTAGCAGAGATGGATGAAAACCTTATGGAAAAGTATTTTGAAGAGGGTGAAGAAGCTATCACCGTTGACGAAATCAAGAAGGTTATTCGTAAGTCTACTATCGCTAACTCAATGGTTCCTGTATGCTGCGGTACAGCATATCGTAATATGGGTGTTCAGCCACTCCTTGATGCAATCGTTGACTATATGCCGGCTCCTACCGATGTAGAGTCAATCAAGGGTGTAAACCCTGATACTGAGGAAGAAGAGTTCCGTCATTCATCTGACAGTGAACCGTTCTCAGCTCTTGCATTTAAGATTGCTACTGACCCATTCGTTGGTAAGATTTGTTTCTTCCGTGTATATTCAGGTACAATCGCTGCCGGTACTCCTTGCCTTAACTCAGTTAAGGACCAAAAAGAAAGAATGGGTAGAATTCTCCTTATGCACGCTAACCACAGAGAAGATATTCCTATTGCTTATTCAGGTGATATCGCTGCCGCTGTAGGTTTAAAGAATACTACAACCGGTGATACTCTTTGTGATGAAGATCATCCTATCATTCTTGAATCAATGAATTTCCCTGACCCTGTTATCCGTGTTGCTATTGAGCCTAAAACTAAAGCAGGTCAGGAAAAGATGGGTATTGCTCTTGCAAAACTTGCAGAAGAAGATCCAACATTCAAAGCATATACAGATGAAGAAACCGGACAAACTATTATCGCAGGTATGGGTGAACTTCACCTTGAGATTATCGTTGACCGTCTTCTTCGTGAATTTAAGGTTGAGGCTAATGTAGGCGCACCTCAGGTTGCTTACAAGGAAACTATTCAGATTGAAAGTTCTTCAGACCTCAAGTATAAGAGACAGTCAGGTGGTTCAGGTCAGTACGGTCATGTTAAGATTCGTATTATGCCTAACCTTGATGAAAACGGTATCGGCAAGGGTTACGAATTCGTTAACCAAATCGTCGGCGGTGCTATCCCTAAGGAATATATCCCTGCTGTTGACGCCGGTATCCAGGGTGCTATGAAGAGTGGTATCCTCGCCGGCTACAATGTAGTAGATGTTCGTGTTGAACTTTATGACGGTTCTTATCACGAAGTCGACTCATCTGAAATGGCATTTAAGATTGCCGGTTCTATGGCATTCAAGGATGCTGCTAAGAAAGCTAACCCAATCATCCTCGAACCTATGATGAAGGTTACAGTTATCGTTCCTGAAGAATATATGGGCGATGTTATCGGTGACCTTAACTCTCGTCGTGGTCAGATTCAGGGTATGGAAGACAGAGCAGGTGCTAAGCAGATTAATGCAAGAGTACCTCTTTCAGAGATGTTCGGTTATGTTAACGACCTTCGTTCAAAGACTCAGGGTCGTGGACAGTATACAATGGAACCGGACGGCTATGAACCTGTTCCTAAGTCAATTAGTGAGTCAATCATTAGCGAAAGAGCTAAAAAAGACTAATTAGTTGCTTATATTTTTAAAAAACTCTTGATATTTCTATCTTTATTTGATAGAATATCTTTGACAAATTTTCTATTGTAAATTTTAAGGAGGAAAATTCCAATGGCAAAAGAACATTTTAATCGTACCAAGCCACATGTAAACATTGGTACAATCGGTCACGTTGACCATGGTAAGACTACTCTTACTGCTGCTATCACAAAGTATCTTGCAAACAAGGGCTATGCAAAGTTTGAAGACTATGCAGATATCGATAAGGCTCCTGAAGAAAGAGAACGTGGTATCACAATCAACACAGCTCACGTTGAGTACGAAACTGACAACCGTCACTATGCTCATGTTGACTGCCCGGGCCATGCTGACTATATCAAGAACATGATCACAGGTGCTGCTCAGATGGATGGTGCTATCCTTGTTATCGCTGCAACTGACGGTCCTATGGCTCAGACTAAAGAACACCTTCTCCTTGCTCGTCAGGTAGGCGTTCCTGCAATCATCGTATTCCTTAACAAGACTGACCAAGTTGATGACCCAGAACTCCTTGAACTCGTTGAAATGGAAGTTCGTGAAACTCTCGCTGAATATGAATTCGACGACGAATGCCCAATCATCAAGGGTTCAGCTCTTAAGGCTCTTGAAGCTGCTTCAAATGACGATCCTGCTTGCGAATGCATTAAGGAACTCATGGATGCAGTTGATGAATATATCCCAACTCCTGACCGTAAGTCAGACCTTCCTTTCCTTATGCCTGTCGAAGACGTATTCACAATCACAGGTCGTGGTACAGTTGCTACAGGTAGAGTAGAAAGAGGTAAGCTTAACACTAACGATACAGTTGAAATGGTTGGTCTTCGTGAAGAAATCCGTTCAACAGTATGTACAGGTATCGAAATGTTCAGAAAGATTCTCGACTATGCTGAAGCTGGTGACAACATCGGTTGTCTTCTTCGTGGTGTTCAGAGATCAGATATCGAACGCGGTGAAGTTCTTGCAGCTCCTGGTTCAATCCATCCTCACACCAAGTTCTCAGGTCAGGTTTATGTTCTTTCAAAGGACGAAGGTGGCCGTCATACTCCTTTCTTCAACAATTACCGTCCACAGTTCTATTTCAGAACAACTGACGTAACAGGTGTTATCACTCTTCCGGAAGGCACAGAGATGTGTATGCCTGGCGATAATGTTGTAATGAACGTTGAGCTCATCACTCCAATCGCTATTGAAGAAGGTCTTCGTTTTGCTATCCGTGAAGGTGGTAGAACAGTAGGTTCAGGCGTTGTTACAGCTATCAACGAGTAATCTACACCTTACTTTTTAAACTAAAGGTTGTCACTTCGGTGACAACCTTTTTTTGCGTATTTAATGTGTGTTTCAAATTATTTTGTCTAATTAATATATCTAATAACCTATTGAATTTTTTGCTGTAGTGCAGTAAAATAATATTATAAACTATGGAGATGATATTATGAAAAATCTTGGATATTATAACGGCAAATATGATGAGATAGAAAAAATGCAAATACCTATGCTTGACCGAGTTTGCTGGTTTGGCGACGGTATTTATGACGCAACTTATGCCCATAATCATAAAATATTTGATTTGCCGAATCATTTAAACAGATTTTATAACAGCGCTAAACTTCTTGATATAAATATGCCTATTGAAAGGGACGAACTTGAGGCTCTTCTTAACAATTTGGTTCAAAAAGTTGACAGCGGCGACCAGTTTGTTTATATGCAGGTTACCCGCGGCTCGGGTATCAGGGAGCATATTTATGACGATGATATGAAAGGCAATCTTTGGATAACTTTAACTCCTGAGCATACATCCGATACATATAAGCCGATTGATGTAATCACTTATGAGGATAAGCGTTTTTATTATTGCAATATCAAAACTCTTAATCTTATTCCGTCGTGCCTCGCTATTACCGAGGCAAAGCACAGGGGATGCGGGGAAGCAATATTTCACCGAGGAAATATCGTGACCGAGTGTGCACATTCAAATGTTTCGATTTTTAAGGACGGCAAAGTTATTACTCATCCTCTTGATGATAAGGTTTTGCCGGGTACTGCGAGAATCAGGCTTCTTTCTTTTGCCAAAAAACTCGGCTACGGTGTCGAGGAGAGGGAATATACGCTTGACGAACTTATGAATGCAGATGAAATTATAGTTCATTCTACCGGTTCATTTTGTATTCCGGTTAAAACTGTTGACGGCAAAAGCGTCGGCGGCAAAGCGCCTAAAATGCTTAAAGATATTCAAGATGCTTTGGTTGCCGATTTCAAACTTCAATGCGACGAATAATATGTGTTGAAAAATATATTCTTTGTAGTATAATATTATTAAATAAGAATATTTAGGAGTATTTATGAAAAAGCTAATTTCACTTTCTTTATCATTTGTAATAATCGTTTGTTCGATTTTCGCATTTGGTACTACTGCATTTGCAAATACAAAAACCAAGGCAAAGGAAATTACTCTCGGTCAAACAATTTCGGCTCGTGTTTCCTATACAAATGAGGATAATAAAACCGACTATTGGTTTAAATTTGATTGCCTTACTTCAAATTATTATGAAATGGCAACTTCTTTAATGCAGTCTTCTGTAGGCGATATGTTATTAACGGTGTACGAAGCAGATACTAATAAAATTGTTGATTTTAATTTACTTGCTTCTCCTCAAATAGAAATGGTAACCACATCATATTTTGAAGCAGGAAAATCTTATTATTTTAAATACGAAATTACTGCTTCCAATCAAGATTTTACCGCCGAATTAAGAACGCATAATCACGCGTTTACAACTACGCAGCACGCTCTTGCCGTAGCCGATGATGACAGCGACAATTCGCTTGACGGCTATTTAAAATATATTTGCAGTGCTTGCGGCGAAGAATATATTGCTCAGGTTTATACTGCACCTGTTTATGCCGAAGTATTCGGCGAAAAGTTTGTGTACTCATCATCGCCTGTTACTCCGCAAATCAATGTTTATGACAGAAACGGAAATATCGTTTCGCCTGACAATTATGTTGTTACTTATGAGGATAATTTGACACCGGGCAAAGCTTTTGCTTATGTTAATTTTGTCAATGCGGATATTAAGGGCGAGCTTACAACTTCGTTTATTATTCTTCCTGCAAAGCAGTCGCTTAATACTCTTACAAGCAAAAAATCAAAGCAGATAACTGTTAAATGGAATTCGGATAATACTGTTTCGGGCTATGAACTACAATACGGTACTTCTTCAAAATTCAGTAAAAGTAAAACAAAATCTGTTATTATCAACAAAAAATCTGCAAAGTCAAAAACTTTTTCAAAACTTCAATCTAAAAAGAAGTATTATGTAAGAATAAGAGCATATAAAACTGTTGACGGTGTAAGGCAGTTTGGCGCTTGGTCGAATAAACTGAATGTAAAAACAAAATAATTTTTGCGGATGGACTTTCGTTCATCCGTTTTTTGTTGTTTCAATTTTAGTAAATGTATGATATAATAAGCATATGTATAATTACGAAAGATTGTCAGACGACATAAAAATAGCAGTCAGCTCAGACCATACATTTGGCACTGACGCAGTTTTGCTTTCCGACTTTGCAAAAATCAAACCGAGGGATAAGGCTCTCGATATGGGAACAGGCTGTGGTATCATCCCTTTGCTGTGGCTGAGAAATGAAAAAATAAATAATGTTTCCTGCCTTGATATTCAAAAAAATGCTTATGAGCAGGTGCTTCATTCGATTGAACTCAACGGTATTGCCGACAGAATTAAGGCATATAATTGCGATTTGAGAAAAATTAGCGAAACTTTTGAAGCCGAGCAGTTTTCTCTCGTTACTATGAACCCGCCGTATAAACCGATTGGCACCGGTATCGAATCACTTGGCGAAAGCGCACGAATTGCAAGGCACGAGGTTTGTTGTAACATTGAGGATGCGTGCAAGGCGGCTTCATATTTGCTAAAGTACGGCGGTAGATTTTGTATGTGTCACCGCCCTGAAAGGCTTGTTGACACGCTCGAACTAATGCGCAAATATAAGCTTGAACCTAAAAGACTTCGCTTTGTTCAGGACAAAACAGGGGAGCAGCCTTTTCTTTTCCTCATTCAGGGGCAAAAGGGTGCAAAACCGTTTTTGCGTGTTGAACCTCAATTAATTATAAAAAAGGAAAACGGCAAATTTACACCGGAAATGCTTGATATTTACGGTTCGTATGCCGACGGTTACGATAAATGAGCGGAATATTATATGTTGTCGGTACTCCTATAGGCAATTTGAAAGACTTTTCGCCGAGAGCGGTTGAAACTCTTGCAAGCGTTGATTTTATTGCCGCCGAGGATACCAGAGTTACATTAAAATTACTTAACCATTTTGATATAAAAAAGGAAATGGTGTCATATTTTGAACATAACAAAAGGCAGAGGGGTGAGGTAATCTGCAACCGTATTTTAGCCGGTGAAAACTGTGCTATTGTTACCGACGCGGGTATGCCTGCCATCTCCGACCCGGGCGAAGATTTGATTGCTCTTTGTTATGAAATCGGCATCGAGGTTCAGTCAGTTCCCGGTCCTACAGCTTTTGCAACTGCACTTGCAATCAGCGGCATGCCGACGGGTCGTTTTACTTTTGAAGGCTTTTTGTCAGTTAATAAAAAATCAAGGCGCGAACATCTTGAAGAAGTTAAGGATGAAAAGCGCACGATGGTTTTTTACGAAGCGCCACATAAACTTACCTATACTCTTAATGATATGCGCAAGGTTTTCGGCAACCGTAATATCGCTTTGGTAAGGGAACTTACAAAAATTCACGAGGAAGTTTTGCGCTTCACTTTTGACGAAGCTATTGAGTATTACAGCGAAAAATCACCAAAGGGCGAATATGTAATTGTCATTGAGGGTAAAAAGGACGAGCCTGATGAAGAAATGACATTTGAAAAAGCGCTTGAAATGGCTAAAAGTCTTGTTGAAAAGGGTATGTCGATTAATAATGCGGCTAAGGAAATTGCCGCTGCAACGCCGTTTAAAAAGGGCGACATATATAAGGCACTGATATGATTTGTTCTTGTTGCCCAAGGAAATGTAATGTTGACAGAAGCGAGCATTTTGGTTTTTGCCAAAGTCTTGAAAATTTTAAGCTTGCAAGAGCGGCTCTCCATTTTTGGGAAGAACCGTGCATAAGCGGCAAAAACGGCAGCGGCACCGTATTTTTCAGCGGTTGTAACCTTAAATGCGTCTTTTGCCAAAACAGTGAAATCAGCAGGGATAATAAGGGTATTGAAGTCAGCGACGATAAGCTTGTTGAGATATTTGAGAAGCTCATAGAGCAGGGTGCTGAGAATATAAATCTTGTTAATCCTACTCATTATGCTTTAAGGCTTGCAGATGTTTTGAGCAAATGGAAGTGCCCCGTGCCTGTTGTTTATAATTCGAGCGGGTATGAGAAAGTTGAAACGCTTAAAGCGCTTGACGGCCTTGTTGATATTTATCTTCCCGATTTAAAATATATCAGGAATGATAAATCGCTTCGCTATTCAAAAGCGAATGATTATTTTGAAAAAGCGTCTGCCGCTCTTTTTGAAATGCGCTCTCAGGTTGACGATGTTTTTGACGGAGATATGATGAAGTCGGGTATGATTATCCGTCACCTCATTTTGCCGCAAAATACCAATTCTTCCATTGAAATACTTAGGTTTATTAAGGAAAATTTAGGTGATACTTATGTGTCGCTTATGGCTCAGTACACACCGTGTAACGACCTTAGCGATTATCCTGAAATAAACAGAAAAATTACCAAAAGGGAATATGAAAAAGTGCTCGGTTTTGCACTTGAAAATTCCTTTGACAAACTTTTTGTGCAGGAACTTACTTCTGCCGATAAATCTTTCATTCCGCCGTTTGATTTTACCGGTGTGATGTGATATTATATAGTTAAAAGTTATGAAAAGAGGATGTTTAAAATGAAGAAATTTTTTGCTGAATTTAAAGAATTCATCTCAAGAGGAAATGTAATTGACCTTTCCGTCGGCGTTATTATAGGCGGTGCGTTTTCTGCTATTGTTACCGCACTTACCGACAATATCATCAAGCCGATTTTAAACTGTATCGGCGGCGCTGAGGTTCAGGGCAAAATTCATCTTCTCGGTGACAACTACATAGATTACGGCGCATTTCTTTCCGCTGTAATCAACTTCCTTATTATGGCGTTTATCATCTTTTGCATTGTTAAAGCTATCAATAAAATGCTTGCCATTGCAAAACATAAAGAGGAAGAAGAAAAAGAGGAAGAACCTACTACTAAAATCTGTCCTTTCTGCAAAAGTGAAATACCTGTTGACGCAGTTAAATGTTGCCACTGCACTTCGGATTTACCAAAAGAAGAGGACAAATAATTTTTTCGGAGCAAAATAAATATTGAAATCTATAGCTATTCTCGGGGCAGGTACATGGGGTATTGCACTTGCCAAAATGTTAGAAAACACAGGTAAAGAAGTTACTGTTTGGTCTGCACTTCCAAACGAAATTGAAGAACTTAAAAAAACAAATATTCACCCAAAGCTTCCTAATGTTAAACTTCCTTTGGGTATTGATTATACGGCTGACTTAGAATATGCTCTTAATGATAAAGACATCATTATGTTTGCCGTGCCGTCCGTTTTTGTTCGTGATACGGCGAAAAAGTGCAAGAAGTATATTAAAGATAATCAAATTATAGTTGATGTTGCCAAGGGTATTGAAAGCGATACTCTTATGACTTTAACACAGGTAATTGATGATGAAATACAAAATGACACAGTTAAATATGTAGCGCTTTCAGGTCCTACTCACGCTGAGGAAGTTTCACTTGATATGCCTACCACTATTGTATCCGCTTGCAGCGATATTGAAGTTGCAAAGCTTGTGCAGGAATTTTTCTCAAGTTCTTTTATGCGTGTTTATACCAATACGGATATTAAGGGCATTGAAATTTGCGGTGCACTGAAAAATATTATTGCGCTTGCGACGGGTATTTCTCGCGGTCTTGGCTATGGCGATAATGCAACTGCGGCGCTTATCACAAGGGGTCTTGCGGAGCTTTCAAGGCTCGGTAAAGCAGTCGGTTGTTCGCCTTACACTTTCAGCGGTCTTACCGGTATGGGCGATTTGATTGTAACTTGTACCAGCGTTCATTCTCGAAACAATAATGCCGGTTTTCTTATCGGTCAGGGTATGAGCGTAAGCGAGGCGGTTAAAAAGGTAGGTATGGTAGTTGAAGGTATCAACGCTTTGCCTGCGGCTGTTAACCTTGCAAAAAAATACGGCGTTGATATGCCAATCATCTTTGCCGTAAATGAAGTGGTTAACGGTAACGAATCTCCGCAAAATGCTGTTAATTCTCTTTTAAACCGTGAACTTAAAACAGAAGTAGAACTTGACTTTGAATAAAACTTAATATTTTTTCATAAAGGAGAGGGGTTAAAATTTATGAAAACGAAAGAGTATACTTATCCAAGCTGTTCAAATTTATGCGAAATCAAAGCGTGGCAATGGTATCCCGACGACGGGAATGTTAAAGCCGTACTTCAAATTCATCACGGTATGGCTGAACATTCAGGCAGGTATAAGGACGCTGTAGAAGCCTTTGTTTCAATGGGTTATGCCGTTTTTATGAACGATATGATTAATCACGGCAAGTCTAATTTTAACGAAAATTTGCTCGGCTATTTCGGCGATGATGACGGTTATAAGGATGTTATTGCGGATGCGAAAATTTTGATGGGTATAGCAAAGAGCGAATATCCGGGCAAAAAATATATCATCTGCGGTCATTCTATGGGCAGTCTTATTATGCGCTGCTTTATTAACGAATACGGCAACTGCTTTGACGGCGCTGTGTTTGTCGGCACATCGGGCACTAACCCGCTGGCATCAATCAGTATCGGCTTAACCGGTGCTGTAAGCTTAGTTAAGGGTAAAACATATAAGTCCGAATTTCTTAAAAAAATCGGCTTCGGCGCTTATGACAAACCTTTTGAACACAGAACAGATTATGACTGGGGTGTAAGCCTTCCCGAAAGTGTAGACGATTACCAAAACGATAAATATTGCGGCTTTACTTTCGCAAGTGTAGGCTATAAAGATTTGGCTAAGCTTTGCCTTGAGTGCAACAGTGACAAGTGGTATCTTAATGTGAGCCATCTTATGCCTGTTTTACTTGTCAGCGGCGAGATGGACCCTGTCGGCAACTACTCAAAAGGCGTATGGGAAGTGTACAATAAACTTATCGCAACGGGTCACGATAAAGCGGAAATTAAAATTTATCCCGCTGCTCGCCACGAAATATTAAACGAGTTTAATAAAGAAGAAGTATACGCCGATATTAACGATTTTATCGAAAGAAAAGTATTATAATAACAAAAGAGGTTTTCGTAAAGCCAACACCACATAAGGATGTTTTAATATAATAGCTACGGTGCAACTCGGAGACGGGTTGCACCGATTTTTTTGCTTAGGCGATAAATCGAAATTCCTGAGGATTTCGCTGAACTTCGTCCAATATGGCAAGAAGTTCTTGTTCGGTCGGTATATCAACCATTCCGACTGCTGTAAAGTACACATCAACCTTGACGAAACAGTGACCGCTCGATTTATCATTGTTATGAACTTCAATTCGTTCAATCAGTGAATTTACCAGTGTCGGTGCTCTGTAATTTCACGGAGAGTACGGAGTAATAGCCTAAGATCGGTAACTTTCTGACCTGCATCATCTAATGCCGCTTTCCCTTCTTCTATTTCTGTTTGCAGCCGATTTTGCTCACGCTCGTAGTTTTGAAGCAATTTGGAAAAGCGTTCGTCTGAAAGAATTCCGGCGGCGTTTTGCTCAAATACTTTCTCAATCAGCTTGTCGATTTCAGCTATTCTTTTTTCTCCGCGTTCAACAGATAATCTAAGTTTTTTATTCTCCGTTTGCCGTACAAGATTTGTTTTCTTGGCAAGCATATACAGAAATGCGGACTCATAGCACTTTACAAAATCTGCCAAGTTCCTTATGGATTCAATTATAATCTGCTCCAGTACCATATCACGGATATAGTGAATTTGGCACTCGCCT
>CAVKLC010000018.1:0-17579 GCA_963657005.1 bacterium
GTGCTTCTAAACTTATCAGAGTTATTTTCAAACTTTTGAAATTTAATATTCCTTTTTCTCCTCAGTCTTAATTTTTATCTTGACTTTTCATAGCCGGTCTCCTTTCAATCACAAAAAAATGTTGAACCCTTTAAAGCGAAAATATCTATTATTCTTCAAAAATATAATATCATATATAACTTATATATTCAATCTTTTTTATAAATATTTATTGAAATTGCATATTGAACTTGTATTAATTAGGGTATATAATTACTGTGTAAAATTATAATAATACTTTATAGGAGTTACATTATGAAGACTTTTTTAGATAAAGACTTCTTACTTGAAAGTGAATGTGCAAAAAAGCTTTTTCACGAATACGCTGAGAAAATGCCGATTTGCGACTATCACTGTCATTTAAGTCCAAAGGAAATTTATGAAAATAAGCAGCCTGAAAATATTTCGGACTTGTGGCTTTCCGGCGACCACTACAAGTGGAGAGCTATGAGAAGCTGCGGAGTTGACGAAAAATATTGCACCGGCGACGCATCACCTAAAGAAAAGTTTGAAAAATTCGCCTACACTTTGCAGTATTGTATCGGCAACCCGCTTTACCACTGGGCTCATATTGAGCTTCAAAGGTATTTCGGTATTGACACTCCACTCAATGCAAAAACTGCCGACGACATTTACGAGCGTGCAAACAAGGCTATTTCCGACGGTGATTTTGCACCTCAAAGCCTTATTATGAAAAGTAATGTTAAAGTAGTTTGCACAACCGATGACCCTATTGACGATTTGAAATATCATAAGCTTTTAAAGGATGTTGACGGTTTTGACTGCAAGGTTTTGCCTACTTTCAGACCTGACAGGGCGCTCAACATTCACCTTGACGGCTTTGCCGATTATATCAAAACTCTCGGCGAGGTTGCAGGTGTTGAAATCAAAACTGTTGACGATGTTATTGCAGCCCTTCTTAACCGAATTGAATATTTCCATTCTGTAGGTTGCCGCGTATCCGACCAAGCTTTTGACTGCCCGCCATACGCTCCTGCAAGTAAAGAAGTAGTTAACGCAGTATTTAACAAAGCTATGAACGGTGAAAAACTCAGCGAGCACGAATGTGATGTTTACAAAACTCCTATTGTTATCGCTCTCGGCGAAAAATACAGCGAGCTCGGCTGGACTATGGAAGTTCATATCGGCGCTATGCGCAATAATAACACACTTATGTTTAACAAGCTTGGCGCTGACACAGGTTTTGATTCAGTCGGTGACGACAATATTGCAAAGCCGCTTTCAAGGCTTCTTGACGCACTCAATGTTAACAATAAGCTTCCAAAGACCATTTTGTTTAACCTTAATGATAAGGACAATACAGTTCTTGCAACCATGCTCGGCAACTTCCAGTCAAGCGACGCTCAGTCTAAGGTTCAGTTCGGTCCTGCTTGGTGGTTCCTTGACACAATGGACGGTATGACCGCTCAAATGAAATCGCTCGGCAATCTCGGCGTTCTCGGTAAATTTGTCGGTATGGAAACGGACAGCCGTTCGTTCACATCATACGGCAGGCACGAATATTTCAGAAGAATTATGTGCAACCTTATCGGCTCTTGGGTTGAAAACGGTATGTACGCTTATGATGAAGATATCCTTAAAGAAATTGTTGAGGGTATCAGCTATAACAACGCAATTAATTATTTCAATTTTGAATAACGGAGGAAAAAGTTATGAATCTCAATTTAAGACCAAAAGAGGAATGTACTTTTGATGAAATTTCACTCGGCGAAATTATGCTTCGTCTTGACCCCGGTGAAGGAAGAATAAAAACTGCCCGTTCTTTCCGTGCTTGGGAAGGCGGCGGCGAATACAATGTTGCAAGAGGTTTGCGCCGTTGCTTCGGTTTAAAAACAGGTGTTGTTACCGCTTTTGCAGATAACGAAATCGGTTATCTTCTTGAAGACCTTATTCTTCAGGGCGGCGTTGACACCACTCTTATCAAGTGGGTGCCGTATGACGGTATCGGCAGAGATGTAAGAAACGGTATCAACTTTACCGAGCGTGGTTTCGGTATCCGTGGCGCTGTCGGCGCTTCGGACAGAGGCAACACTGCCGCTTCTAAAATCAAACCGGGCGACATTGACTGGGACTACATTTTCGGTACTCTCGGTGTTCGTTGGCTTCATACCGGCGGTATCTATGCCGCACTCAGCGAAGATTCTGCCAGCACTGTTATTGAAGCTGTTAAGAAAGCTAAGGAATACGGTACAATCGTTTCTTACGACCTCAACTACCGTCCTTCACTTTGGAAAGGTATCGGCGGTCAGGCTAAGGCTCAGGAAGTTAATAAAGAAATCGCAAAATATGTTGATGTTATGATTGGTAACGAGGAAGACTTCACTGCTTCTCTCGGCTTTGAAGTTGAAGGTAACGACGCCGAACTCAAGGAGCTTAACCTTGACGGCTACTACAAGATGATTGAAACCGTAACAAAGGCTTACCCTAACTTTAAGGTTATCGCAACTACCCTTCGTACAGTTAAAACAGCAACAGTAAACGAGTGGAAAGCTATCTGCTGGGCAGACGGTAAGATTTATAATTCAATTCAGTATCCTGAACTTGAAATTATGGACCGTGTCGGCGGCGGCGACTCTTTCGCTTCAGGTCTTATCTACGGTCTTATGACTTATGAAGACCCTCAAAAAGCTGTTAACTACGGCGTTGTTCACGGCGCACTCGCTATGACTACCCCTGGTGATACTTCAATGGCATCACTCAAGGAAGTTGAAGCAAAAGTTAACGGCGGTTCAGCTCGTGTTCAGCGTTAATTATATTATCGCAAAATCAAATTAAATCAACAGGAGATAAAAAAATTATGTCAAATAAAATTGAAACACTTGCAAAAATCCAAGAAGTAGGTATCGTTGCCGTTGTTCGTGCAACTTCTATTGAGCAGGCTGAAAAAATCACCGACGCTTGTATTGCCGGCGGTGTAGCTGCTATTGAACTTACATTCACCGTTCCTCACGCAGACAAGCTTATTGAAGCTATGAGAGCTAAATATTCAAGCGGTGAAATCATCATCGGCGCAGGCACAGTTATGGATGCTGCTACTGCCCGTATCGCTATTTTGGCAGGTGCAGAATATATCGTTTCACCTTACTTTGACCCTGAAACAGTTAAGACTTGTAACCGTTACGGTATCCCGTCAATGCCTGGTATCTACACACCGACAGAAGCTGTTCACGCTATGGAATGTGGTGCAGATGTGCTCAAGGTATTCCCTGGTGATATCGCTACTCCGTCATTTATTAAAGATATTCACGGTCCTATTCCTAACGCTGTTATGATGCCGTCAGGCGGTGTTGATGTCGACAATGTTAAAGACTGGATAAAGGCAGGCGCAGTAGCTGTCGGCGCAGGTTCATCACTTATCAAGGGCGCTAAGACCGGCGACTACGATTTAATTACTGAAACAGGTAAGCTCTTTGTTGAAAGAATTAAAGAAGCAAGAGCAGAAATGAAAAAGTAAACATTTAGTCACTAAAAAAGCGTAAGTCATTTGACCTACGCTTTTCTTTTTGCCTATCGGCTTAATTTTATTGCTAAATATTTCTCCAAACAACCTCTGCTTTGGTTATTATCTCTTTTAATCGGTCATTTGACTTTAATTTAAAGTCAAGCAGTTTACAAAATGAGTTGAAAAAAATTTCCGTTTCCGGTTTATTTGATTCGCATATAGAAAAATCACTCATAGAATCGTTTTCGTATTCTATCGAATATTCAATTTCATCCCATTTGATTACAATTTCTCTACCATAAATTAAGCTTTCCTTAAAGTCATTTATGTCCTTGTATTTGGAATATTCAAGAATATAGTCATTCTTTGTATACATTTTTAATATCACCTTTGACTAACAAAAATATCAATCTGACACAAGGTAAATATCAAAATCTTTTCTTTTGCCGCCAACAACTGTTCGTTCGACCTCTTCGTCCCAAAACGGCAACAAATAGTTTTTATAAGTATCTTCAAGATTTTCCTTTTCAGCTTGATTATTTTCAAACAATTCATTGTAGTTTTTAATCACAAAAACATACTTTTTCTCTTTAAGTTCATAATCATCTGTTATAAAATCATATTCCGAATGATAATCTTTTTTCCAACCATTTGGCAATTCGTCAAAGCCGAATGCTTCCCATAACTTATCAAAATATTCCTCATAACTCCTGATGCCTTTTCCGTCCATAACTACATATTTAACATCATTATATCTATAAAGAATTTTGCTTTCTTCAAATTCTTTTGCTGTCATTTTGTATAATTTATTCATACAGTACCTTAAAATGTCCTCTCAATAACAGTGAATTTCGTACAGATATCAATAAGCTTTTCACCGTCAATTTCGCAATTCATAACATCGTCAAGAGTTTTTAATAAAACATCCTTGCTTGTATCTGTACCAACTAAGCCAAAAAACCAGTTTTTGTCATTTGTCTAAAAATACAGTACTCGCTTCCTTTCCATTCAAAACTCAATTCGCATCCTCTGCTGATTACAGATTTGAATTCTTCCTTGTTTTTAAAACTGCCATCATAATTATTATTCATTTTGCTCACTCCTGTAATTTTAAAATTTAATTGCAACTTTTAATACATCAAATCTGTTACAATTTCCCAAATATCAGATAATAATTCTTCATCTATTTTTGCATTATTCATAAATTCCTCAACGGTTTTAAACTCCTTTGGTTCTTTATAAAATTCGCAAAATGATATTGTATTTCTTCCGGTTTTTGTAATTGAATACAATTTTGCTTTATATGAAAACTCAATGTCATATCCAATTTCAATCAATTTTTTTAATTTTTTATAATCAGTCATCTGCTGCACTCCTTTTAGGTTTATTTGGGTCACTCCAATCCCATGTATGCTCATGTGGCACTTTCGGGTGTTCTTTTGGGTTACCGTGATCAGTATAATCTATATCCTTTTTTGCATATCCGTCTTCATCATAATAACGATCTCTTATCTTTATTCCGTTATGATAAAGTGTTCTTACTGAGTTTGGTTCCGCTTTAATAGGCAAACTGGTATGTTCCGGGTTACCTGCACTTTGACCGTCGGTAGAACCAACACCTTTTCGTGCTGTCGGTCGTTCAACATAGCCGTAGAATGTTTTTATATAAGCATCGGAATGTGCTTTGGTTAAATTGTTGGTTTTTGCATAATCAACTTCGATTACATCGCCTTTCATTTCGTCAAAAGGCTTGCCGTAGCAAATAATTTTACTCGGCTTGATTCTGCTTAACATTTCGTTATAGCCAAGCATAAAAAGTGATTTTTGTTTTTTTACACCTATCGTTGAAACGGCAACTATACTGCCTTTTTCAACTCCGTCAAAACAGAAATTAAAACTTGCAAGGTCACCCAAACGAACGGTTGGTATAACTTTTATTCCTTGCTCTTGCAAAAAAGCGCCGACCCACCTGTTTTTAAATGTAGCAAAAAGTTGCAATGCAATAGGCATTTCAACAAACATACTGAAATCAGGCGTCAAAACGGCTTTAAACCACTTCAGCTTCTCAAGCTTTTTTCAGGGTCGTTATATATGCTTTCAAACTTATAATCGTCAAGAAAGAAATGTACTATACTTTTGTAATCATTACTTTGATTAACTTTATCATAACCTATTAAGCTTACATCTTCAAGACTGATTTCTTGTTTTTTTACAAGCGGAAGTTTGAACATACCGACGCTTCTAAACTGATTTCTGAGAAACATTGGGTCGTTTCTAAATTCATAACTTGTAATAATTCTCATCTCCATTCATATTTTTGTCCCTCGGGATAAGCTCACAGATTAGAGATGAATTTCGCTTTTGTCAACTATTTGGAAGATAAATTCAATCACTTTGGGTTCACAGTCCGATTTATCGGTCTGAAGTATTTATTGTATGCACTATAAACTGCATAATGTTATGAATTTGAAATTTCAACTTTTATATTTTGGGAATTTTATTAATTTTCTATTACCATCTGTCGTATTTTGTAGATTTTATTTTTGCATTATGTTAATATATTGCTTAATGTGAAAAGAGGGAAACAATATATGGCTTCAAAAGCTAAGTCTAAAAAATCTAAAAAGAAAATAAATAAAAAAGCTGTAATGATTATAACCGTAATTCTTGTTGTGGCTATAGTCGGTGTTTCGATTTTGATTATAGTTAACCGCCCTGAAAAAGTGTATTACGACTTTGGAAAAGATACTGCAAGAGGATATGATTTGTCGGAACACAACGGCGATATCGACTGGCAAGCGCTTAAAAGCGAAGTTGATTTTGTGTTTATCAGGGTTGGCTATCGTGGGTACGGCACGGGCAAAATTTGCGAGGATGAAAACGCAAAAGCAAATATGAAAGGTGCGCAGAAAGCGGGTATTCCGTTCGGCGTTTATTTTTATTCTCAGGCAACGAGCGAGAAAGAAGCCGAAGAAGAAGCAAATTTTGTGCTGAAAACTATTACGCTTTACAAAGTTTCGCTACCCGTAGTTATCGACTACGAATACCCGATTGACGAAAACGGAGAAAACACAGGCAGGCTTTGGGAAGCTTCACTTACCGGCGAAGAATGTACAAACACAATTAAAGCCTTTTGTGACAGGGTTGAAAATTTCGGCTATATTAGCGGCATTTACGCTTCGTCATATCTTTACGACAACGACATAAACACGAAAAAGCTCGGTGACGCCGTTATTTGGGTTGCCGATTACAACGAAAATGTAAGCACTGCTTCGCCGTATCATATTTGGCAATACTCACGAACAGGAATGAGCGACAATATTGAAAGCAAATATGTTGACTTAAATTATTGGTACAGCAAAAAGCAAAAGTAGGAGTAGAAAATGAAAAAAATCGCAAAAATATTATCATTCGTATTAGCAATCGCTATGGTGTTTTCATCAAGTACGACTGCGTACGCTTCAACAAAGCTTAAAAGCAAATATTCAAACAAAACTTACACTCACCAAAGCAAATTTGACGGCAAAGATATCGTTTACGGAATAGACATATCTCAACATAACGGCGATATTGATTTTAACAAAGTTAAATCTAACGGAATAGAGTTTGTATTTGTTCGCGTAGGTTACACCGGATACACAAAGGACAAGCTTTCGCTCAACTATGATAAGAAATTTAAAACATATATTAAAGCCGCAACGCAAGCAGGTCTTAGGGTAGGTGTTTACTGGTATGCTCAGGCGCTCAACACTACCGAAGCTACGAGAGAAGCGCAAAAGCTTTTAAGTGCGATAAGCGGACTGGATATAACTATGCCCGTTGTTTACGACTACGAATTTGCAGATTTAAAGGCAGGCAGGCTTGACAGTGCCAAACTTTCAAAGAAAAAGAAAACAGCTAATGTGCTTGCATTTTTAAACAAAGTTTCAAAATGCGGATATGACGCTTGTCTTTATGCGAGTGAAAACTTTTTGCTCACTCAGTTAAACGCAAATCAGATTGCAAAAAAATACAAAATTTGGCTTGCAAATTACAGTTCAAAAACAAATTATAATGGCGATTACGAATTTTGGCAGCATAGCTCAACCGGCAGAGTTAAGGGTATGAAAGGTGATGTCGATATCAATGTTTGGTACAAAGGTGAGGAAGTAACCGACCTTAACCCTGAAGTTTATACCGGCAGTCCTATTACTCCGCAGCCGCAAGTTAAAGTAGGTTCGGCTACACTCAAAAAAGATGTTGACTACTCACTTGTTTATACAAATAATGTAAATATAGGTGTTGCAACTGTTGATGTAGTGGGTAAAGGAAAATATGCAAACCTAAAAATCAAGCACAGATTTAAAATTTTGCCGCCGCAGATAACAAATCTTAATTATATATCTTCAAGCGATTCAACACTCACATTCACTTGGGATGCAGTTGCCGGCGTAAATGAGTATGTTATGACTGCATATGATGTTGTAAACGGCAGCACATACGAAACCACTGTTGTCGGTTCAACAGCAGGCTCTTTTGACGATTTACCGTCAGGCATTTCATATTCCGTAACGGTTGAAGCCAAAGCGTACGACTCACAAGGTGAATCGTTTAACGGCATAGCATCACAGCCTGTTGAGGCTCAAACGACGGGCATAAATGCAAGCGGTCTTAAGCTTGACAAAAGAACAAATACAACACTTACACTGAGTTGGAACAAAATGATTGGTGTTGACAGCTACAATGTATATATGTTTAACAGCGAACATGAAGAATACGAGCTTGTTAAAAATGTTAATTCAAAAACAAATAAGCTAAAAATAGCTGACCTTGAACCGGGAACATCTTACAGTTTCAGAGTTACTGCTTGCGCCGGTGATACCGAGGGTGAAACGAGCCAGACTTTAAGGTGTGTAACATCGCCTGAAAAAGTTTCGCCAAAATCAGCAAAGAGCCGTGCAAAAAAAAGAATCAATTACACTTGGAAAAAAGTCACTTGCACCGGCTATCAATACCAGTGGTCAACAAGCAAAAACTTTAAAACGAACTTCAAAACAAAGACTTCAAAAAACACCTCTTGTTTAATCAAAACTGCTCAATCTCGCAAAAAATATTATGTAAGAGTAAGAGCGTATAAACTTGATTCAAAAGGCAACAAAGTCTACGGCGCTTGGTCAAATACAAAGAGCGTAAAAGTAAGATAATCAATAACTTTTTTTAATAAATGGGCGAACAATGTTCGCCCATTTTTATTGCAAAAATTTCAAAGCATAAAATATGTTATATTTTCTTAATTGTATTGAAAAAAATTATATGATATAATTAAGAAAAACAGTTTTGGAGGAGTAATTATGGCAAAGAAAAACTATATCAAAATAATTTTTTGCACTGTTTTGGCACTTGCGTGTATGTTTTCATTCGGCGAGATTGACGCATATGCCGCAAGTCTTAAGGCACCGAGCATAACGGCGGAAAACATATCCGCAACTTCCGTTAAGCTTAAATGGAAAAAGGACAAAGCAGCCAAAAAATTTACAATCTACCGTTCAACAAAAAAGAACAAAGGATTTAAAGCTGTTAAAACAGTAAAAAAGTCAACTTTGAATTATACCGACAAAAAACTTACCTGCGGCAAGACTTACTATTATAAAGTCAAAGCAATAAACGGTAAAAAGTCTAAAACTTCAAAAGTAAAAAAGATAAAAGTTGTTCCTGTAAAGGTTAAAACAATTTCTGCCGCTTCTTCAAAATGCGGTGAAATAGCTGTTAATTACGGCAAATCAAACGGCGCTTCGGGTTATCAACTTTCTTATTCACCTAAAGCAAACGGCAAATTTACCGTTCTTAACACTTCAAATCAAACTTCGTTCACTCAATCGCTTGATATGGGATCTACTGCTTACTATAAAGTAAGGGCATACAAAACCGTAAACGGTAAAAAAATTTATTCATCATACAGCAAGGTTGTTTCTGCAACCGCTCTTTCGCACAGCTACGGCACACCTGTAACTTTGGTAAACGCAACCTGCAAATCCGGTGGAAGCCAAAGCTACACTTGCACCTATTGCGGCTACAGTTATACGGAAGTTACACCCGCTATCCCTCATAACTATGTTCAAAATGTAGTTGCACCTACTTGCGCCTCGGACGGTTATACCCTTAATGTCTGCCTTTCCTGCAAAGATACATTTAAAAGCGATATCACTCCTGCAACCGGCAACCATACATATTCAAGAGCCGTTACTTTAACTCCTGCCACTTGCACAACAAACGGCACTCAAGTTCAGACTTGCACCGTTTGCGGCAAAATATTGACAACAACTATTAATGCAACCGGTCACAGTCTTGACGACGGAACAATTACAACAGATGCCACTTGTACTGAAAACGGCACGCTTACAAAGAAATGTAAAAATGACCACTGCGCATATTCAGAAAAAACTGTAATTCCTGCACTCGGTCACGATATTAAATCTGTTGTAACTGCCCCAACTTGCACTGAACTGGGTTACACAACAAATGCTTGCACAAGATGTAATTATAAAACAATTACAGATGTTACCCCTGCACTCGGTCACGACTATCAAGTTACAGCTACAAAAGATGCAACTTGTACAGAGGGTGGCTCGGTTACAAAAACTTGCTCAAGATGCGGCGACACTATAACTCAAACAACTCCTGCTTTAGGTCACAGCTTTACAAATTATGCAAGCGACAACAACGCAACTTGCACAGCAGTCGGTACTAAAACCGCTAAGTGTGACAGATGTGACGCTACAAATACAATCACAGATGAAAACTCAGCACTCGGTCACGACTATCAAGTTACAACTACAAAAGACGCAACTTGTACAGAGAACGGCTCAATCACAAAAACTTGCTCAAGATGCGGCGATGCTGTAACTCAAACCACTTCTGCTTCAGGTCACAATTATGAATTTATTGTAGAAAATTCAAAGCTTTTCCAAAAATGCACCCGTTGCAATGACACGATTGAAGCAACATCCTACACCGTTGACCTTTCAACTTTAACCGATTTTGAACTTAGCGGCGTAGCAAAATACGAAAACGCAAAAAATAAACTTACTCTCACTTCTTCAAGCGTTGTAAGTAAATTTGAACTCAGCGGCAGTGCAGAAAACCTTACCGTTTCGCTTGATGCTACAGATGCTTTTATTGACACTGAAATTAAACTTAATAATGCCACAATCAACAACAGCACTTTTGCAGACGACTGTATCAGAATCAACGACAAATCGCCTTTAAACGAAAATGAAGACGGCACAGACGAAGTTCCGCTTGTTTCAATCTCGGCAAAAGACGGCACAACAAATACTCTTACAGTTGCTCAAAAAGGCGGCAACGCTATTGACAGTAACACCAAGCTTGAACTTAAAGGTCACGGTTCATTAAACCTTGACACTGTTTCAACTTCAATCAATTCTATCGGCAAAATCACAATTAAAAATTTGACCCTTAATATCAAATCTCAAAACAGAGGTATTGATACAAAAGAGGATATCAAAGACGATGCAGGCAATATAGTTGACAGCGACTATGCAAATATTGATATCGATGCAAATGCAAATATCACAATCAATTCTACCGACGACGGTATCAGGTGCAAAAACATCGAATTTCTTGTACTGAATTTAGATAAAAACCCTGACGATGTCGGCACTGTTGTTAATATCACGGCAGGCGCAGATGGTATCCAGCTTGAGGGCAAAAAAGGTATCATAATGAACTCGGGTTCAATGACCCTCTCCGGTTCAAAATACGATATCAACTGCAAAAAGGGTTCAATCACCATCACCTCCCCTGCCTCGCTTACATATTCAACAACAAACTGCCCTAATAAATAGTGATGTTGCTAACGGGGAAATTACCGTTTTAATACCCAATCGGTCTGCTCACTACTGTACAACTAAGATTTTATAGGCAAAAACAGGCACAGCCTACGGGTTTTATCTCCGTTAGCTGTGCCTTTTCTGAAGTGTAAATTTAATTGCGTTCTGTTATCTGTAAAACTATTTTACGGATGTGTATACTGCCCATGCTTCTTTGTGTTTTTGCCGTATTGAATAGCAAATTTTGGACAGTGATGTAAGCAGGAAAGGCACATAACACATTGTTCCTTAACCCATTCAGGTTTGCGTTCTTTGAGTTCAATAGCGCAAACAGGACAGTTTTTGGCACACAGGCCACACCCAACGCAAGTTTCTTCGACTGAAAAATGCTTTGTTTTACGCATTGAATCATATTCGATATTGTGTCCTATCTTTGCAAGTGGGTAAGGCAACTTATTTTTCATAAAATCCCCGTCGGCAAAAGTCTTTATTTGCTTGATAATATTATCAATTTCAAGTTTGGCATTATTATTTATTTGTTGAACCTTTTCTTCATTACTTAAATCAAATATCGGTGTCCAGGTGTCCGGCATTTTCACGCTGAATTTTGCGGACAGTGATAAACCTTTAGGTGCAAGAATATTATCTGCAAATCTCCCGGTTTGTCCCGGAGTTGTTCCGTAGGTTGCAATGAAATATATGTAGTCAGGTTTATGTCTTAAAATTAATTTTTGTAAAAACTCGGTAACAATAATCGGCAAGCCCCAAGAATATGTAGGGCTTACTATACCGAGTGTTTTGTATTTCTCATCAAATGAAAAATTTTGTTTTTTATAGCAATCTGTTATAGAAACAGTATTGTCGCCGGTTTCTGTTGCAAGCCTTTTGGCAACATATTCGCTATTTCCGGTTGCTGAAAAATATAAAATCATAATCTATCTCCTTATCCAAGACCTGCAAATTTAATAAGAAGTGTATGCGGAATAAGCTTCGCAAGCAATCGGTAGCATTTATAAAATGCTCCGGTAGTGTAAACAGCTCTGCCTTTCTTTGCCGCTTTTAACGATTTCAAAGCGGCGGTCTTTGGATCGATTACAGGCAAACGGCTTTGACCTTTTGTAGGTTCAGACTTTGTCATTTCCGTAAGCATAAAACCCGGACACATAGCACATACATTTATGCATCTGTTTTTTAGTTCCTCACGAAGTCCAAGAGAAAATGCGGATACATAAGATTTTGATGCACAGTAAACGATTAAGTTTGTGTTTGGGACGAATGCAGAGGTTGAAGATACTTCCAAAATTGTACCGCCGTTTATGATATACGGCAGGCACACCTTTGTTATCGCCGTTGCTCCTTTGCAGTTCAGGTCAATGATTTTCAGCATACTTTCAAGTTCCATATCCTCAAAAGGAGAACCGATTGACATACCTGCATCATTTATTAAAACTTTTATCTGCGGATTATTGGCTTTTAATTTTTCTTCCAATATTTTAAAGCTGTTCATATCAGTCATATCCATAGGAATAATTACCGTGTGTTTATCGGGATATTTTTCTGCAACTTCTTTTAATCGTTCTTCACGGCGGGCAATCAGCCATAGTTCATCTATTTCAGGAAATAATTTTGTGACGGCGTCAATATAGCAGACACCGAGTCCGGAGGATGCTCCGGTTATAACTGCAATATTCATAAAAACACTCTCCTTTACACAAGTGAATAAAATTAGACACTTGCAAAATTCTTGATTTCATACTATACTGTAACCGACAACAAAACAAGTGACAAATGAACCTACCTGTTTAAAGTTGGACAAATATTGAATTTTGCAAAAGGTATTAGCTATGAAATACGATGTTACAAAACCATTAACAAAAGGAGCAAAGCGAACATTAGAGGCATTTACCGAAAAAATGTTTATGCTTTTATCCGAGAAATCTTTTGAGGAAATCACTGTCGGTCAGCTATGTGAAGCGGCACAATATCCCCGTGCAACATTTTATAATTACTTTGATGATAAATATGATTTGCTTGGTTACTGTTGGCAGACACTTGCTGAGCAGGTAGGATTTAGTGATTATCATCACGCCGAAGAAAATGAAATGTTATATCTTTATTTTGACCGAATTTATGATTTTACAAAGCAAAATGAAAATGTAATACACAAGGCTCTTTTGCATAACAGCGAGGTTGGATATATGTTTTCAAGCTTCAGAAATTTTCTGAATGACAAAATGCGTTTTATATTTAAAAGTTGTCCTGAAGCAATGCAAAAAGACATTCCGAATGAGCTGTTTGCAGACCATTACAGCAATACATTGTTTCTTGTATGGCAGTGGGCAACAATAAAGAAATCTGACTGCACGAAAGAACAGGCGCATAAATATCTTTGCTCATTAGTCGGTAACTTGTGAATTTCTAAGCATATTCTCGGCACGAAAAATATTGAAATAATGATTATGAAAAAACGAGTGAAAGGACTTATCTTTTCACTCGTTTTAACTGTTTTCATCAAAAAAATAAAAAGGCTCTGACCTATTAGTCAAAGCCTCATTCTGCCATTGTAAATTTGTAGTTTTATCATACTGCCTTATAAAACCTCTGCATTAACTCGTAAGTTTTTATTATATATAATATCAAGCTTTACTCTGCATCCTCCTGAACTGTCAAAACGCAGGAAATTTCAATAACACTTACAACAAAAAATGCAAGCGAGCACAAAATTATGCAAAGCTTATCCCCTGCCTCTGCCCTAAAACCGTTTACCAAACCGAGGATAAAAACGATACCGCTCGGAACTGAAAAAAGCGGTGAAAAATTTTGCAGCACTTCAAGCGGCGAATACGGCACATCGCAAACAAGGTATGTCAAAATCATACTGATAAGGCACATAATAACAACTACCGCCATAAAATTAACCATCAAAATTTGGTTGACGCTCAGCTGCGCTTTTATCGGGATAATTGAATTTATATCCTTGCCGAGAAGTATTTTAAACTGGGTAATAATGCCTGCCAAAAGATTGATTACATTAAGCACCCAAAGAAAAATAATCGAAGCTTTTTTACCTGTTGTCATTTACTAAAAACTCCTTTGTTTTTTGAAGAAAGATATCCATTTCATCATCAGTGCCGACAGTAATTCTTACATAATTTTCAATTCTCGGCAAAGAGAAATAGCGGATAAATACCTTTTGGGTTTTAAGATATTCAAACAATTCTTTCATACTGTATTTATCGTGGGTTGCAAAAATGAAATTTGTTTGAGAATCAAGCACATCAAAACCTAATTTTCTAAGTTCATCCGTAACCCTCTGCCTTGTTTTGATAACTTTTTGGCAAGTAGATTTGAAATATTCGTCATCCTCAATACTTGCGCTTCCGACTTCAATAGAAATTGAATCAACAGTATATGAATTGTACGAATTTTTAACCGCTTCCATAACATCAATAAGCGTTTTACTTCCTATCGCGAAACCGATACGAAGACCGGCTAAACTTCTCGACTTTGAAAAAGTACCGGTAACGAGCAAATTTTCATATTTTTTAACAAGCGGCACGCTTGAAACTCCGCCGAAATCGACATAAGCCTCGTCAATTATAACTACGCTGTCCCGATTATAATCAAGTATTTTTTGGACAAAATCAGTACCCTCGCCGAGAGAAGTCGGCGCATTCGGGTTAGGAATAATAACGCCGCCGTTTTCTTCCCTGTAATCTTCCGCATTAATTCTCAAATCGTCGCCGACAGGATAATTTTTATACTTTATACCAAAAAGCGAACACCAAACAGGATAAAAACTATATGTCAAATCGGGGTAAACAATCGGCTTGTCACTATTAAAAAAGGACTGAAATGCTACCGCAAGCACATCATCCGAGCCGTTGCCGACAAATACATTTTCAACCCCAACGCCGTAATACTTTGCCAAAGCTTCTTTAAGCTTTGTTGAATTTGCATTAGGATAAAATCTTAAATTATTCGTATCAAAATTTTTAAGAACTTCCACAGCCTTCGGTGACGGCGGGTAAGGATTTTCGTTTGCATTTATTTTAACTATATTTTTATCCTTACTCTGTTCGCCCGGAACATAAGGCTCAATTTTTCTTAAATTTTCTTTCCACGCACTAAACATTTTGACACCTCTTTAGCTTATAATAGTAACATTTTAGCACATTAAAGCAAAAAAGGCAAGCCGCAAAAGTAACTTGCCTTTAAATTATAATTTATCAACTGATATCTTCTTTCAGCGTTTCGATAATATTGTCGTCTTTAAGTTTTCTTACCGAGTAAATCATTGTAAGTCCTATAACAGCAAAAACTACCGCGATTACTATTAAATAAAGTTTAAAGTCAAAATTATACGGAATAGCGGTACTGCCAAGCATCTTGTTAAGAACCACACAAATAACAACACTTATCGGCACACCGATGATTACCGCTTTGAGTGCATAGAACACGCTTTCAAGGCTAATCATTTTGCCAAAGCCTTTCGGAGTTGTTCCGACCGATTTAAGCATGGCAAACTCTTTTCGTCTAAGCGCAATATTGGTTGAAATAGTATTGATAATATTAGCAACCGTGATAAGAGAAATAAGAGTTATAAAGCCGTAAACAAATACCTGAATAACAAATATAACAGTATTCATAGTTTGAAGCGAATCAACATTATCGGCTACAAAAGTACCGCCGAGGTCATTTTCGTTAAGAAGTTTTTCAAGATTTTCGGCAACTTCTTTATGCTCATCTGTTTCAATGCAAACCGTAACGACAGGCTCGCTGTTATACGACGATGTCACTTTAACATACTGAGAATACGGAATAAACATTGTTACAACATTCGGAGTTGCAAGTGAGCAGGCAAAACTGTTTTTGTCAAATTTTGCAAGTCCGCCGACCTCAATATCAAGCGGTGTGTCGCCTTGAGAAATATATTCATCGCTTTGAACAATATGCTGACCCACAATGCTTGCGTTAAATACTTTGCTTGAATCATTTTTATGAGAGAGATTATTAAGAAGCACGCATTTGAGATTATCGCCATAGAAGCTGTTATAATCGATTCCGTTATCTTCGCAAAGTTTGTTAAACTCGCTGTCGCCGATATAATGAATCATTGTTAAAACATCTTTACTTCCGCCAAAAAGACTTGAGTAAGCAGAGTTGTAATGCTTCAAATCTTTAATGCCGTTATTTTTAACAGTAACACTTTCTTTGCCGAGCGAAAGATCTTCGTTAATAACATCAATATAATACTTGTCAACGCCCTGCATTTTGTCAAGTGCGTCGTTAAGCTCATTCATATGCTTATATGAAACAGTAGTTGAAACCTGATAAGGAATACTATTTTCGTATCCGCTTGCCTGAACGAACATATTGCAAAAATAATTGCAGGAAATGAAAAGTACGATTGAAAGAGCAATAGATGCGGTAATCATTATTGCTTTTCTGCCGTTGCGCTTCAAGTTTTTGTATGCAAGCTCGCCCTCATAGCCAAATATTTTTTTGATATACTTAGGTGCTTTAAGCTTTTTAGGTTTAACTTTAATTTCCTGCCTTTGGCGAATTGCGTCAATAGGAGTGATTTTTGAAGCCTTGCGTGCCGGAATGAATGCCGAAATAAAAATAGTAAATATGCTCACAAGAACTATGCCGATAATTGCCCAAAACGGTACAACCGTTTTCATCTGCATATTGCTATCACTTACACCCATGAGCATACCGGTCGAAATAATTTTATGACCGACTAATTTAAGCGTGATACCGATACCGAGTATACCTGCCAAAATACCTACAGGAATACCGACTGCGCCTAAAATTTCACCCTCATAGTATACGCTCTTTCGCTTTTGCGCCTTTGTTGCACCAACAGATGCAAGCATACCAAGGTATCTTACTCTTTCGGAAAGTGACATACCGAATGCATTATAAATAAGCATTACAGATGCAATAACAATAAGAATTAAAACTATCAAAACAATCGGAAGCATTGTGTAAATAAAACCGCCCTCATTGCCTGAAAGATAAGACGCAAGTACATCTTCGTTTTCATAAACACTTTCAATCTTATATTCTTTTTGAATTGCATTAATGGTTTTATAAGCATTCATATTCTGCTTTGTTAGCGTAACCATTGCGCAAACTCTGTCTGTTTTTCTTTCGGCTTCACTCATACCGCGCCAAATACTTTTGTATCTTGTAGCAGGGTTTGAATGAAGAATACAAGTAATAGTATATTCTTTTTCTTT
>CAVKLC010000018.1:17589-39564 GCA_963657005.1 bacterium
GACACAAACTTTTCATTCTTGTCATAACTGCCGCCTGTTACATAACTTCCGTCCGGAAGTTGCCTTTGACCTTGAGTAAAAGTGATTTTGTCGCCGACTTTGGCATTTTTCATACCGTTGCCCGCAAGAAAATCTTGCTCAACCGCAACTTCGTTGTCGTTTTCGGGAACTTTGCCGTCATAGTCACCTGTAAGCATCATTTCAAAATAAGCCTTATCGCCTACAAGCATATCGCCTACGCCTTTTTTGTAAGATGTGGCATTTTTAAGCTCAAACGACATATTTTCATCATCGTATTCAAGACCGATATTTGAAATTCTGCTGTCTTTTTCAATTTTCTGTACCTGTTTTTGGGTAAGATAATTAAATTCAGCGTCCCATTTACCTGTTGAGATAAGTCCGATTTCGCCGAACAAATTTAAAAATGACGCCATTGCAACAAAAACAGCCGTAATCATTGCAACGGATACGCAGATACCGAGGGTTGTTACAACGGTTCTGCCCTTGTTTTCTTTAAGATGACAGAGGGTCAGTTTATTTACGATATTCAACCTATCCTCACCTCATCTCCGGTGATTTTGCCGTCCTCGATTGTAATTACACGGTCGGCTGAATTTGCAATTTTTTCATCATGAGTGATGATAATTACTGTCTGATTATATTCTTTGTTAAACTGCCTTAAAAGTGAAATAATCGCCTTGCTGTTTTCACTGTCGAGATTACCGGTAGGCTCATCTGCAAGCATAATTGCAGGGTTGTTAACAAGTGCTCTGCCTATAGACACACGCTGTTGCTGACCGCCTGAAAGTTGGTTTGGCAAATGGTCGAGCCTGTGCTCCAAGCCGAGGCGCTTAACAAGTGCGTCAATCTGCTTCGGATCCGGCTTTCTGCCGTCAAGAAGAAGCGGTAAGGTCAAATTTTCCTTAACGGTTAAAATAGGGATAAGATTATAAAACTGATAAATAAGACCTATCTGCCTTCTTCTGAAAATTGCAAGTGCAGTTTCGTCAATAGTTGAAATATCGGTTTGATTAATAATAACACTTCCTTTTGTCGGCACATCCACGCCGCCGAGAATGTGAAGAAGTGTAGATTTGCCCGAACCACTCGGACCGATGATTGCCACGAACTCACCTTTGTCAACAGAGAATGACACATTATCAAGTGCTTTTACCATTGTGTCACCTTTGCCGTATATTTTGCTTAAATTTGTAACTTCGAGAATTTTCATAATGTTCTCTCCTTTCGATGAGTCTATAATACTAAACCTAACTTACACATCCGTGACATTAATATTACAGTTTTGTCACCCCGACTAAATATTTTTATTTGTAGAGGATGGCAACCCCGACAACCCGCCACTTTTTTAAACTATTGCCTTATAAAACCTAACTTCAAATGTACTGCCCTCGCCCGTTTTTGAAGTAACCAAAATATCGCCCTTTTCTTTTTCAAGCACCGTTTTTGCAAGCGCAAGACCAATACCCACGCTTTCGCTTGACGAATTTTTACCGTGATAAAACCGTTCAAAGATATGCGGCAAATCTTCTTCTGCTATTCCGCAGCCGTTATCTGTAATAAATAAAGAATTGTATACATTTGTTTTTTTAGTATAGAAAGTAAGTGTTCCGCCGTCGTCTGTGTGCTCAATGCAGTTTTTGATAATATTTTCTACTGCTTCGCTTGTCCATTTATCATCACCCTTAAATATAAAATCTTCAGATGTATTTATAATTTCAATCTGCCTTATATCAAGCGTTACACTAAACGGCTTTAAACTTTGGGTAAGAACATCTTTTATTGAAATATCTTCCCTTTTAAATTGCGTTGTGCCCGCGTCAAGCTTGGATATTTTCAACAGATTTGTTATAAGCCATTTCATTTTATCAAGCTGAGTTGCTATAATTGAAAGAAATTCTTTGCGCTTATCCTCATCATTTTCGTTCATTAATAAGTCTGACATAACCATCATAGAAGTGAGCGGAGTTTTTAACTGGTGCGAAATATCGGCAATGGAATCTGCAAGATACACCTTTTCGTTTTTAAGTTCATCGTTTTGGGAGCGCAAAAGTGTCATAATCTTATACAAATTATTTTTAAGAATTGACATTTCGCCCTCGGTATTATCATCAAGCTTCAAATCAAAATTACCCGAGCACATTAGTGATAAATAATTATTAAGCTCATTAATTTTATCGTTTCGTTTTTTAAGATTATAAAAATATACACCTGTCAAAATGAGATCCAAAACAAGGCAGATTATGCCTGCACTCTTATTAAATACAAAGCATATAACAGCAAGCACAAGCGTTATTGCCGTACCCAAAATTATTGTTAATTTAGCATCTTTATTAATCATTTTTCAATCACATATCCAAGCCCACGAACCGTTTTAATGAATTCCGGTTTGGTCGGATTCTCCTCTATTTTATCTCTCAGCCTTTTGATATAAACGGTCAAAGTGTTGTCCTCAACAAAATCGCCTGCAACATCCCAAATATTTTCAAGCAAAGCCGTTCTTGAAAGCACTTTTCCCCTGTTGCTCAAAAGTATAAGTAAAAGCCTGTATTCCATTGCGGTTAGCACAATTTCCCGGCCGTCTTTATAAACCTTTGCTTCGTTGGTATTTATATTAAGATTATTAATTTTAATTATACCGTCACTCGTTTCATTAGAATATCGCCTGAGCACGCTTTTAATTCTCAGCATAAGTTCTTTAACCCTAAACGGCTTCGCAATATAATCGTCTGCGCCGAGTTCAAAACCCATAATCACATTAACCTCGTCGTCATAAGCGGTAAGAAAAATAACCGGCAAATCACCTTTGGCTTTAATCTTTTTACAAATGTCATAACCGCTGCCGTCAGGAAGTGTTAAATCGAGAATATAAAGTGTAAAAGTCTTTTCATCAATCATCTTTTCGGCTTCTTTGCAAGTTTTTGCAAGAGTAACGGTATAACCCTCGTTTTCAAGCGAATAAGTTAAACCTATGCCGATAGCCTCGTCATCTTCAAGTAAAAATATATCCATAGTATCACCTGTTTATTATTTTAATTTAGTATATCATATATATTATTTTTCTTCTATTACAATTTTGTAATAAAAAAAACGGGCGGATAATATCCGCCCCTACGACATCCTTATAAATTCAGACAACTGTAGGGGAGGATATCATCCTCCCGCAAACGCGTTTATTTTATTCACTTTCTTCAACAAACTTGCCCTTAAAGTTCGGTTCAATAATCGGCAAACCGAGTTTTTCAACCGCATCTTTAATCAAATCTTCGCCGAGTTCGCCCCTGACAGGATAACCTGTAAATGTCATATAATAAATAACAAGTTCCTGCAAAGTCGGGTTCATATCGTTAGTAATTTTAACCGTGTCGTCATCGTTAAATTTAAAGTTAAACTTTCTTACATGAGCCGTTTCAATAGGTCTTATCCACAAATCAAGAGAGCCGTCCTCCTGCCACGAAGCCTTTGAATAAGCGTGATATGTAACATCGCCGAGCGTCATTTTGCTGATTCCGTATTCACCGTTTAAGCCGACATCAACAGTATTTTCATACTCTTTTTCTTTCCAATAAAAGCTGAGTTTATCGTCGTCAAAAGTAAATTTAATTTCGTTTATATCGCCCGGTTTATTGTACCACATTTGAGTAACGGTGATTGAAACAACGGAAACAAATTCACTCGTTTTGCACTTAATAAGCCTGCCCGAAATTTTCTTTTCAAGTTCTCTGTTTCTCTCAGTCGCAGGTAAATCTTCAACCGAGCAATTTTCTATAGTTTCAAGCATTTTGCCGTATGCTTCCTTATTTTCAGGCAAAGAACCGTAGCCGAAGCAAACAGGAAAATACTTCCAAAAAATCTTCATAATCTTATAGTCTTCCGATTCGCCGCAGTTGAGCACAACAAGAGCGTCATACTCAGGAAACATAAAACAGCGCTGACCGAAAAGACCGTCGGCTCTGAAGCTGTTTGAAACAGGGTTGCGCCAAAACTGATAGCCGTAGCCCATCATATTGTCAATATAACCGTCAGTTACGGAATCAACTTGCTTTCTCGTAGCTTCCTTTACCCAAGTTTCAGGAATAATCTGCGTGCCGTCTTTCCACTTACCGTCGTGAATGTACGGCAAAAAGAATTTTGCAAGATCCTCACTTTTCATATAAAGACCCCAGCCGCCGGCATTATTACCCTGACCGTCACTTTCCCAAAACGGCTTTTCAATTCCGAGCGGTTCAAGTATACGTGGATAAAGATAGTCAATAACGCTCATACCCGTCACTCTTGTAATAATGGCAGAGAGCATAGATGTGTTTTCACTTATATAATTAAATTTTGTGTTAGGCGGCAAAAGGAACGGTGCGTTAAGGAAATTTTGTATCCAGTCCGTTCCGCCTTTTTCTTCAAGAACGGTAATAAGCTTGTCAGAATGCATAGTAAGAAGCATCCTGACGGTAAGCATCCTGTTAAACGGGCGCTTACTCATTACATATTCAGGGAAAAATTTAACAACTCTGTCGTTAAGATTTATAAGTCCCTCACTCACAGCAAAACCGATTGCAGTTGAAGTGACAGATTTACTCATAGAATAAAGCACATGAGGAATGTCCTTGTTATACGGCTTAAAAAAACCTTGCGCGCAAACCTTGTCGTGCCTAACAACGGTAAAGCTTTGAAGACCCAAATTATTTTCGTTAATTTCATTTATAAAATCTGTTATCGCCTGACTGTTAACACCGACCTCCTCGGGTGTGCAGTGCTCAAGCTGATAATCTTTTAACCTTTCCATATATGTACCCCCCATTGTAAATTGCAATTTCACAGGTTGAATTATTTAGACTTCTGTAGGGGTCGGTGTCCCCGACGACCCATTATATTTTAAATATACACCATTTAATCTGATTTTTCAACATTTTGCATAATATTATAAATTGACATTTTGATATTTATGTATATAATTATACTTAGATTATTTTAAATAGACGAAAAGAAGATTTTTCAGCGGAGAATATATGAAGTTAAAATTTAAAAAAGCAGGCATTTTGCTTTTATCAATCATTATGTCAATCACATTTTGTATTCCCTCCTGCGCTTTTGCAGCAAGTGAGGATGACCTTAGGTCAAGCGTGGTAAGCGTTGCAAGCGGTGAAGTGGGTTACACAGGCACATCGACAAATTCAAAATACGGCGACTGGTACGGCTATCAAGGCGGCTGGTGCACAACATTTGTGCTTTGGTGTTTTAATCAAGTCGGTGAAAATTCAAATACTAAATTAAACGGTGTTATCATCCCTCGCGGCGGTAACTGCAACAGTATGATAAGCTGGTTTAAAGACAAGGGCAGGTATTATTCGCCGAGTGATTATACACCGATTCAAGGCGATTTAGTGTTTTTTGACTGGAACGGCAGCGGTTCTTGTGACCATGTGGGCATAGTTAACTACACTTCAGGATCAACCGTTTATACCATTGAGGGTAACTGCTCAGGCAAAGTTAAAGCAAGAGAATATACTGCAAAGGGTTCAAAACCATATAATAACATCAGCGCAATTATAGGTTATGCAAGCCCTAACTACGCTTCTGTATCAGGTCAAAGCGTGCAAACTACCGCTCAGTCAACAACAGCAAAGCCTACCACTGCAAAATCAACCACTACAAAAAAAATAACCACTACGAAACAAACCACAACAAAACAAACAACAACCAAACAAACCACCACAACTGCCACAACAAAACAGGCAACCACAACTACCACAAAACCTACAACTACAGAGTCTACAACTCAAACAACCACCCAAACTGCTACACAAACCACAACCGAATTAACAACGGAATCTACTTCTCAAGCTTTGAAAACTACCGTTTCTCTCACAAATTTATCAATTTACGCTTCGAACTATGATTTGCAAGTCGGCGACAGCGTTAAGCTTGAATATTCGGTTGAACCAAACGATGTAAAAGCGGTTGTCGGTTACTTTTGCGACCAAGAAGGAATTATTGAAATCGGCGCAGGCGGTGAAATAAAAGCTATCGGCACAGGCACGGCAACAGTTGTTGTTTGCGCAAACGACGACCTTTATGCTCAGTGCGATTTTAATGTTACCGACGCTGTAGGCGAAGTTTCAACAATAGAAAATAACGAAGAAAGAAAAGTTGTTGCAACAAGAATTGATGTTTCAACAACGCAGGCAAATGCTCAAAGCGTGCTTACAAGGCTCGGAGTAAATGTTAATATGCTTACTCAAAACAAACAGCTTTACATAGTGCCTTTATCCATCGCAGGTGTTACGGCTCTTGTTTCAATCTTCATTGCTATAATTAAAAAATCAAGAAAAAATAAATGATTAATATATTATAAAGGGGAAATCTAATTATGTTATTCAAACCTGAATACGACGAAAACGGCAAAAAAATTCTTTGTCAAAGAAACGGCATCAATTCCGAAATGCTTATGGACATTTATGTTAAAAAGCTAAAAAAAGGAGAAGTTCTCGAAATCTTTGAAGAAGAAAACGAAACTGCAATTTTGCTTCTCTCGGGCGATGTCACCTTTAAAGTAGGTGACGACATTGACGAAAGATGTAAAAGAAAGAACTCGTTTGAAAAAACTCCTTATGCAGTTCATTTTTGCAAGCAAGTTAAAGCAAGCGTAACTGCAAACGAGGAAAGCGAAGTCCTTGTTCAAATGACGGACAATGTAAAAACTTTTAAAGACGAGTTTTACAACCCTGATAATTGCCTTTATCAGGAATTCGGAAAAGGTCAGTGGAACGGCACCGGTCACAGAATCGTATCTACTATGTTTGACCTTGACAATGCTCCCGATTCCAATATGGTTATGGGCGAAGTTTTCAACCAACCGGGCAGATGGTCAAGCTATCCCCCGCACCATCATCCTCAGCCGGAACTTTACTACTACCAATTTGACCATCCTGAGGGCTTTGGCGCAGGTTTTGAGGGCGACACACCGTACAAAACAGAAAACGGCACCTGCCTTTGCATAAGAGGCGGCAATGCGCACCAGCAGGTAACCGCTCCGGGTTATGAAATGTATTATGTTTGGCTCATTCGCCACCTTGACGGCGACCCATGGGACAAAACGCGAATCTATGTACCTGAATATGAATGGCTCGCAAATGCAGATTAGTCGGTTGCGAATAAGCAGCCTCAATTTTCCTAACCTTTTCTTGCTTTCCTCTGACGAGGGTGATTCCCCACAGTGTGGGGAAATGTCACGCGGTGACAAAAGGGACGGCTTCCGTAGAAGGAGGCAGCTAAGCTGACGATAGGAGAAAATGTCGAACACTATTCGCCGCTACGAGAATCTAAATCTTTTAAACTTCAATATAAATGTTTTGCATAAATATACAACTAAAACATTCAAAATGTTGACTTTGCGGCGATATTATGATAAATTATTAATACGGTCATTTATTAACAGTATCTTTAATTATGTTATTAAAAACAAAATACGAGAGGGAACAAAGATGAAATCAACAAAGAAAATTTCTGCTGTTGTTCTTGCTGTACTTATGGTAGTAGTTGCTGTATTTGCAGGCTGCTCATCATCAAGTTCTGACGACAAGAAAACAAGCGACTCAACCACATCTGCCGCTAAGGTTAAGGTTATTGACATTGAGCTTTCAAGCGAGGAATACGCTTTCGGTGTGGACAAGAATCAACCTGAACTTAAAGACAAGTGCAACGAACTTATCGCTGATATGAAAGCAAGCGGTGAATTTGAAGAAATCAGCAATCACTACTTCGGTGACGGCGAACCTGTAGGCGTAGAAACTGCTAAGGAAGACAGCTCAAAAGACCAACTTGTAGTTGCTACAAACGCTGAATTTGCTCCTTTTGAATACAAAGAGGGCGACAAGTTCTACGGTATCGATATGGAAATTGCTAAGCTTCTTGCTGACAAACTCGGCAAAGAACTTGTAATCAAGGATATGCAATTTGATGCTGTTCTTCTTTCGGTTCAGCAGCAAAAGGCTGACATCGGTATGGCAGGTCTTACTGTAACAGAAGAAAGAGCAAAGCAGGTTGACTTCTGCGACTCTTATTACAACGCTGCTCAGAAGCTTATTGTTAAGGCTGACGACACAACATTTGACAACTGCAAAACTAAGGAAGATGTTGACAAGATTCTTGCAGGCTTTGACAAATCAGTTCTTATCGGCGGCCAAAACGGTACAACAGGTCAGTATTATGTTGAAGGCAGCGATGACTTCGGCTTCACAAAACTAAATGCAACCTGGAAGGGCTATGCAAACGGTTCACTTGCAGTTCAGGACTTAATCAACGACGGTCTTAACTATGTTATCATCGACGCAGCTCCTGCTCAGGCAATCACAAACTCAATTAATGCCGTAGCATAATTTAACACTAAAAAGGATGCCCATTCATTTTGAATGGGCATTTATGATATGAGGACTTATTAATGAATTTTGAAAAGAAATTTGAAGTGTTTTGGAAATTCTTTATTGACAACGGCGGCTACAATGTTGTGCTTGAGGGTTTAAGAAACACGCTTATAATTGCCGTACTCGGTCTTGTAATAGGTATCGTAATCGGTACGCTTATTGCAACTGTTCGAGTTGTTCCTAAAACGAACGGTATATCAAAGGTGCTTGACGCTCTTGCTAAGCTTTATGTAAGCCTTTTCCGCGGCACTCCTATAGTAGTTCAGCTTCTTGTATTCTACTATGTTCTTATGCCGCTTCTCTCAATGAATTTAAAAAGCGTGCCTGTTGCGGTAGTTGTATTCGGCTTAAACTCGGCCGCTTACATTTCTGAAATTATGAGAGCAGGTATCCTTTCAGTTGATTCGGGTCAAATGAAGGGCGGTCGTGCAGTCGGTTTAAGCTATAGCACAACGATGATTAAAATTGTAATTCCGCAGGCGGTAAAGAACATTCTTCCTACCCTCGGAAACGAATTCATTTCTCTTATCAAAGAAACTTCGGTTGTCAGCTTCGTGGGCGCTACCGACCTTTACCTTGCTTTCCAGCGTATCGGTTCAAACACATATGACTTTATGGTTCCTTACCTTGTAATGGCTATTATTTACATTGTAATGGTACTTGTTATTTCTACTCTTATTAAAATTATGGAAAGGAGCCTGAGAAAAAGTGATAACCGTTAAGAATTTGAAAAAAAACTTCGGCGACAATGAAGTCCTTAAAGGCATTGACTACGAAATTAAGCAGGGCGAAAAAATTGTTATTATCGGTCCGTCCGGTTCCGGTAAAAGTACATTTTTAAGATGTCTTAATCTTCTTGAAACTCCGACAGAGGGTGAAATTTACTTTGACGGTCAGCTTATTACAGATAAAAAGTGTGACATCAACAAAGTAAGGCAACATATGGGAATGGTGTTCCAGCATTTCAATCTTTTTGAAAATATGACCATTCTTCAAAATATTACTCTTGCTCCTACCCACCTTAAAATTATGACTAAGGAAGAAGCTAACGCAAAAGCGCTTGAACTTCTTGATAGGGTCGGTCTTGCGGACAAAGCAAATGCGTACCCTAAGCAAATTTCAGGCGGTCAGAAGCAGAGAGCAGCTATAGTTCGTTCGCTTGCAATGAACCCAAAGGTTATGCTTTTTGACGAACCGACTTCGGCGCTTGACCCTGAAATGGTAGGCGAAGTTTTGCAGGTTATGAAAGACCTTGCAAGCGAGGGCATGACAATGGTTGTCGTTACTCACGAAATGGGCTTTGCAAGAGAGGTTGCGGACAAGGTAATCTTTATGGCAGACGGCTACATTGTTGAAGACGCACCGCCGCAAGACATCTTCGGCGCACCTAAAGACCCAAGGCTTCAGCAGTTCCTCAGAGCAGTGTTATAAATTGATAAAGCGGCTAAACCGTGCCGTGCTTTAAAAATTTATCTCACTTTCTCAACATTCTCCAGCGTGTAGAAATTTATTATTTAATTTTTTCTACACGCTGAGTGGACGATATTTTCGCCCGCTTTTTTTCTATAAACTAAAGCGCCAAAGAAATTAATCTTTGACGCTTTTATTAATGAGTATTGTTATTTACTGTTTTGTAGTCAACATACTGTTTGCCTGCTTTAGGGTTTTTGCCTGTCTTAGCGGCAATAAGTTCGCTGACCGTTACTATTTGATATCCTTTTTTGATAAGCTCCGGTACTATTTTTTCAACGGCGTCCGCAGTTGATGGATAAATATCGTGCATAAGAACTATTGAGCCGTCGTAAACATAATTTTCAATATTTTTGCAAATTTTCTTTTCATCTTTTGAACGCCAATCTTCAGTGTCAACCGACCAGTATGCAAGCGGCATACCCTCTTTTTCACACTCTTTTCTTATTGTTGAAGTAATTTTACCTCCCGGGCATCTGAAAATTGTAGGCGCCTGACCGCTGACTTTTTCTATCTGCTTGCTCGCCTTTGAAATATCACTTGCCGTAACCTGTGAGCCGTAATGATTGTGGGCATAAGTGTGATTGCCGAGTTCGCAACCGAGCTCAATTTCACGCTTTAGAAGGTGCGCCGTGTCGGCATTAACCCTTTCCCCTACCATAAAGAAAGTTGCACGGGAATTGTTTTTTTCAAGAACATCGAGTATCCTCTCGGTCGAGTTTGAACCGTTATAATCAAACGCAGGACCGTCGTCAAACGAAAATGCAACCATAGGCTTAGTGGGGTCAATCTTGCCGATGTTTATATCCTTATCGTAAATGGTAGCCTGCTGAGTATCACTCCAAACGCTGTAAACCGTCTTTTTGTCAACAGTCATATAAGACCTAACCCTAATATAGTAAACATCATTCGGGTTAAGCTCCGACACCGAGAAGTTACGGGCATTACCGTCTGCTATATTTTCATTTTTATACTGCGAAAAATCTTGATTTAAAGAATATTGAATATCATAACCGGTTAAATTGTCACTGTCGTTCCATTCAATCGAAAGAACACCTTTACCGCCGGAAAACGCATTTGCCTGCGGCTTGTTCGGAAGTGAAAAAGCAGTGATTACCTTTGCATTTTCGCTAAGATATTCCTTCTTCACAAAGTTTTTGTAAGCGTAAACTTTTATTTTATATATACTTGCACCCGGTATATCTTTAATTTCAAACTTCGTTTTATCGTTTGAATCGTTTTGACCAAGCTTAATATATCGGTTTTGCGAGCCGTCAAAACTGTATATATAGTATCCGTCAGCCTTTTTAACTTTCGACCAGCTTACGGTAATTGAATTTGTTGTATTTTCAGCCATTTTAACATTTTTGACTTGCGGTATACTTTTTCCGCCGGTTACACCAAGAGCTGTAAACATCGCCACTATAATCAAAAAAATCAGCAGTGCCGAAAAAGACTTTATTTTCTTTTCCATTATAGATTATCTCCGTTTCTCAACAAAACAAAATATATTTACAAACCCTTAAACCAACTATAATATAGTACAAAAAAATACAAATTTCAACTTTATTTTACAAATAAAAATAATTTGTGCATTTTCACAAATCAGCGCATTAAAAAAATCATAATATAAGCTAAAATAACCAACATTCGACTATATAATTATACTGAAACAATATTGCAAAAATTACCAATATTTACTTCTTTTCAAGCCTTGCATAGTTGGCCATCATCTTTTTAGTTCCGGCTTTATCAAACGCAACTTCCAAAAGCATATCGCCACCCATAGGAGTTACGGTTAAAATTGTTCCGGTACCAAAAGACTTATGAATAACAGTATCGCCGACTTTGTAGTCAACATTGCTCTTTTGAGCGGCATTACCTGTTTGACCGAACTTGTGGGCACTGCTCGATGACTGCTTCATTGAAGTAACATGGTTTGACGAGGCAAAGCTTGAAGTACCTGTGCTTCTTGTTCCCGTGCCAAAGCTTGAACGAGATGATGCAAAACTTCTGCGTTCAACAACAGATTGGTCGTCAATAACAGAAGACGGAATTTCCCTCAAAAATCTTGACGGCATATTGCGTGAAGTTTGACCGTAAAGCATACGCTGCTGAGAAGAAATAAGATAAAGCTTCTTCTTCGCTCTTGTAATACCAACATAAGCAAGTCTGCGTTCTTCCTCCAAATCTTCTTCGCTGAACATTGACTGATTACCCGGAAAAATTCCTTCTTCCATACCCGGAATAAATACAACCGGGAACTCAAGACCCTTTGCCGAATGAAGCGTCATAAGAACTACTGCGTCTTCATCCTCGTTATATGAATCAATATCTGAAATAAGTGCGACATCTTCAAGAAATTCGGAAAGATTAGCATCCTCGCTCTCCTCCTCATACTTAACAAACATAGAAGAAAGTTCCTTGATATTGTTAACCCTATCCTCATATGTTTCAGGGTCTTCGTTAAGATAGCTTAAATATTTTGTATCTTCCAAAACTTCCTGAAGCAAGTCATTAAGACCCATACCGTCTTCAATGCACTGCTGGAAATTGCGAATAAGCTTTGCAAAACCCATAAGCTTTGAAGCACTTCTTGATGTTTTTTGGAATTCGTCCGCTCTTTCGCAAACCTCAAAAGCAGACATACCAAGTCCGTTTGCAATTTCAAGCACATTTGCAAACATTGTGTCGCCTATTGCTCTTTTAGGCACATTGATAATTCGCTGAAGCCTAACATTATCGTTCGGGTTATTGATAACCGCCAAATAAGACACGATATCTTTAATTTCTTTTCTGTCAAAGAAACGGTGACCGCCGATTATTCTGTGCGAAATGCCGCTCTTTGTAAGCATAACTTCAAGATTTCTCGACTGAGCGTTCATACGGTAAAGAATTGCGTGGTCAGAAAATTTCATTCCGGCTTTAACATTCTTTTCTATCTCGTCAATTATGTATTGCGATTCCTCTGTTTCGCTCATAACTGTTTTATAAACAATTTTGTCGCCGCTTCCCGAACGGGTGAAAAGTGTTTTGCCCTTTCTGTTTTTGTTATGGGCAATAACTGCGTTTGCGCCGTCAAGAATATTTTGGGTTGAACGGTAATTTTCCTCAAGTCTGATTACCGTTGCGCCCTTGTAATGATTTTCAAACGACAAAATATTTTCAATCGTAGCACCACGGAAACGATAAATACTCTGGTCGTCATCACCTACTACGCAAATATTTTTATACTTGTCTGCAATAAGCGAAGTTAAAACATATTGAGCATGGTTAGTATCCTGATACTCGTCCACCATAACATATTTAAACTGAGTTTGATATAAATCTCTTACATCTTCGTTTTCTTCAAGAAGCTTAACGGTATTGAAAATAATATCGTCAAAGTCCATTGCGTCCGACTTTTTAAGCTGGGCCTGATACATTTCGTAGCACTCTGCGATTTTACTTTTTCTAAAATCGTTTTGTGAAGTCTGCTTATATTCCTGCGGTGAAATAAGACTGTCCTTTGCACGGCTGATTTCAGCAAGAATCGACTTATGATTAATAAGCTTGTCCTCAATGCCGAGATTTTTTTGGCACTGCTTCATTACTCGCCTTGAATCATCAGTATCATAAATAGTAAAGTGATTTGTGTATCCTATTCTTTCGCCGAAGCGCCTTAAAATTCGTGAGCAACAGCTATGGAATGTGTATGCCCAAATGTCGTTAGCCTCATCACCGATAGCACTTACAAGCCTTTCTCTAAGCTCACCTGCCGCCTTGTTTGTGAAAGTGATGGCAAGCACCTGCCAAGGAGTTGCAAGGCGAGAAGAAATTATATGTTCCACCCTGTTAACAAGAACAGTAGTTTTGCCCGAGCCTGCGCCCGCAAGAATCAAGAGCGGACCCTCGGTTGTGTCAACAGCAAGCTGCTGCATTTCGTTTAAAGCCATAAATTTTTCCTTTCCCCTAAATAAGTCATAAAAAAGGGTGACAAAATGCCACCCTTTTATTTATAGTTTTTAAATAAAGATTATCACTTAAGAAGTGTAAGCAAGATACCTGCTGCAACGGCTGAACCGATAACACCCGAAACATTAGGACCCATAGCGTGCATAAGAAGGAAATTTGAAGGGTTTTCCTTTTGACCAACCTTTTGAGATACACGCGCAGCCATAGGAACTGCAGATACACCGGCTGAACCGATAAGTGGGTTAACCTTGCCTTTTGTAATAACATACATAAGCTTACCAAAGAGTGTACCGCCTGCTGTACCGAGGCAGAAAGCAACAAGACCGAGAATGACAATTTTGATTGTGTCAAGGTTAAGGAAGCTTTGAGCCGAAGTAGTAGCACCGACTGAAACACCGAGGAAGATTGTGATAATGTTCATAAGTTCGTTTTGAGCAGCTTTTGCGATACGCTCTGTCTGACCGCTTTCTTTAAGAAGGTTACCGAGCATAAGCATACCTACAAGTGAAGCAGCGTCAGGAAGAAGAAGTGAAACGATAACGGTTACCATAATCGGGAAAAGTATCTTTTCAAGCTTAGATACAGGTCTGAGGCTTCCCATAACTACATTTCTTTCTTTCTTTGTTGTGAGCGCTCTCATAATAGGCGGCTGAATAACCGGAACAAGAGCCATATACGAGTACGCCGCAACTGCGATAGTACCGAGCATATACGGAGCAAGCTGAGAAGTTACGAAAATAGCCGTAGGACCGTCGGCGCCGCCGATGATAGCGATTGAACCTGCTTCGTTAGGAGCAAAGCCCAAAAGGATAGCGCCAACATAGGTAAAGAAGATACCGAGCTGAGCAGCCGCACCGAGGATAAATGAACTCGGGTTAGCGATAAGAGGAGCAAAGTCGGTCATAGCACCGATACCGAGGAAGATAAGAGGAGGATAAATACCCGCCTTAACACCAAAGTAAAGGAAGTCCATAAGACCGGGTGTGCAACCTACGAATTCACCTCTGCCTGCAAGCAAATCTCTGAAACCGTCAAGGTCGTGATATTGAACTGCAAGGTTAGCCTCAGGTATGTTTGCAAGAAGCATACCGAATGCGATAGGAACCATAAGAAGCGGTTCAAAACCTTTTTTAATACCTAAATAAAGGAAAACGAATGCTACAAGAAGCATAATTGCGTTTTTCCAGCCACCGTCAGCAGTAAAGAAATAAGCATAACCTGAGTTTGTGAAGATGCTGACAATTACTTCCCAAACACCCTGTAAAATTTCCATAGTCTACTGCCTCCTAAAAAGGTCTTGTGTTGTCATTTATTGCCGCATTAGCCCATGGGTTTCTGCCTGCAACTTTAACAACATTAACCTTGCGTATTGATTTAACTACAGCGCCGCTTCCCTCGCTCATTGCAACGGCAGCCGCAATAGCCGCTACAACTTCTCCGCTGATACCTGCTTCAACAACAGGCTGCGGTGCACTTGCCTTAGGAGCAGGTGCCGGCATAGGAGCAGGAACTTTCTGTTCGCTCTTGGTTATTTTTTTGGTTTTTCCTTTTTTTGCCTTAGCTTCAGCACTTGAAACTACCTTTCCGAATATATAGAAAATGATAATTAAAAGCACGAGCATTAAGAATACGATACCTGCGCCGGCGATAATAACCGTAGCAGTGAAGGTAGCGCTTCTGTCAGGCACTAATTCTAATAAAATCGGACTCACCTATATTCCCCCATTATATAAAAGATTAGTTAGTATTATAAATCAAACCGGAGCGAATTTCAACGAAAAATCAAGATTTTTTAAAATATGTTTAACTTGTATAAAATTGCTTGATTTTTTAAATAAATAGTATATAATATTATTAACAAAGGAGGTCAGATTATGACAGAAAAAACTTTAGTTATCGCAATTCTCGTTGCGCTTATACTTCTTTGGTTTGCCGAAACCTTAAATATGAAAAAAACAAGCAAAGTATTGGGCGGAGCTATTGACCTTGCTTTCGCAATTTTACGATAGCAAACCATAATTAATATAGTATATATCAAAAGCCGAAGGTCTTTTATGACCCTCGGCTTTGTTATTTTTAATAGGTTAAATTATAGTTTGCGTCGTCACAAACTCCGCATCACTCGTGACGAATTTCTTTAATCTATAATTTGAAATTCATCCCTCATTCGCTGCGTTGCTCCTCCTTTTCAAAATTTAATGTTCAGTGGTGCGTCAAATTTTGTATGAGAAAGAGGTTGACGGCTTTGAGTGAATTGTGCGTAAGCACAAGAGACACGAGACTCCAAATTTGGCGACTCTAAGGAGCAACAAATTTGGGAGAAACAGTTCGGGGAACTGTTTCGTAGTGAGTAGTTTTATAAAGGCGACTTATCATTTTAGGCTATCTAAAATAGAAAAATCACCGTAGGGGCGACCTGCGTTCGCCCGCCAAACTATAATTTATCATTCAATATAAAGCTTCATAACCTGTTTTCTTGCATTATCCTCAAGAGTATCGTCAAGCGGAGCAAGGTTTACTTCGCCGTATTTATTTTTAAGTGCAATAGAAATCAGCAAATCGGCAAGCTGTGGGTTCTTTGGCAAAACAGGACCGTGAGAATAAGTGCCGAAAGTATTTTTATACCTGACACCTTCAGTGCCGTCCTCGCCGTTGTTGCCGCTTCCTTTAATCATTTTGCCGAGCGGTTCAACTCCATTGCCGAGGTAAGTTCTGCCGCTGTGGTTTTCAAAACCTACAACCTCGATACCCTCTTTTGTTTTGTAAGCAAAATTGCCAATCATTCTTTCTTCTTTGCCCTCGGTGTAGAAATCAATAGCGCCGATATAATTAAGCATTTTGCCGTCATATGTTTTGTAGTATTTACCGAGCATTTGATATCCGCCGCAGATTGCAAGCATAACTTTGCCCATTTCAATCGCACGCTTAATTTCTTTATCTTTGCCCTTTTTTAAATCTTCAAGAAGTACATCCTGCTCAAAGTCCTGGCCGCCGCCGATAAAAAGAATATCATAATCATCGGCATTAAAAGATTTACCCATAGTGATTTTGTCGCAGGTTACTTCTATCCCCCTTTGCTCCATTCTTTTGGTCAAAGCAATAATATTGCCCCTATCTCCGTAAAGGTTGAGCATATCGGGATAAAGGTGAGCTATTTTAATCATCATTCCCAAAAGTCCTTACCTCCAAGTCTTTTAGCTATAACAGGACGCATTGCCATCATTGATGTATAAGTAGGAACGATATAAACATCCCTGCCCTGAGCCGTTGCGATATCAACAAGTTTGTTGTAATCTTCGTTTTCGATAATCTTAATTTCTCGATTGCCAACGCCCTCATACTTAACACGAACCGCCATATCGTACGAACGCTTGCCGGTAACATAAATTTCCTTAATATTATTTTTTTCAAATATGCCTGCAAAATCTACATCCCATATCCAGCTTATATCCCGTCCGTCGGCGGCATTGTCGTTAAGCGAAAGAATGAGAGTAAAATCATCATTGATAGATTTTAAGAAATTCATAGTTTGGCTGAAACCCGCCGGGTTTTTAACAAGAATAAGATTGATTGTATTATTGCCCGACTTAAAATGCTCCATTCTGCCGAAAGCACCGTTGAAATGCTCAATAGCGTCAATAACAGTCTTTTGGTCGATACCGAATGCGGTAAGAGCTGCAGCACAACCGATAGCGTTGTAAATGTTATACGCACCGCCGATATTAACTCTCAAAATATTTCTGTCGCCGTTAAGATTTGCAACAACAATGCTGTGGTCATTTTTCATTTCTTCAACAGATTCAACGGCAAAATCAGGTACGGGTCTTTTGTATCCGCAGTTTTTACAAACAAAACCACCGAGGTGACCGTAAGTATGATAAGTGTAATCGTATTCGTGCTTGCAAAAAATACAATACTTAGCGTCACTGATTTCAGGCGCTTTCGCATTTTTGTAAAAAGGAACATTAACACCGAAAGTGATAATCTTGTTAGGTATTTCCTTTGACATAGAATAAGTAAGTGAGCAATCAGCATCAAGGCAAACGACTGCATTTGGAAGATTTTTAACAGATTCCTTAATAGCGTTTAATGTATGCGTTACTTCGCCGTACCTGTCAAGCTGGTCACGGAATACATTTGTAACAAGAATTGCATCGCAGTGAATATATCTTGACACTTCTTTAAACGCATTTTCGTCACATTCGATAATTGCATAATCTTTCTTGCATTTGCCTGTTATGCTTGAATTCATAATAAATGACGCTGTAACGCCTGTAATAAGATTAGCGCCGCTCTTATTGATAAAATACGATTTACCTGCCCTTTCAAGTCCCTCTTCAAGAATACGGCAAGAAGTTGTTTTGCCGTTGGTACCGGTTACTACGATAACCTTGGTATTTTTTGATAAATCTTTCAGCACATTTCTTTTTACTTTAAGTGCTGCTTTGCCGGGCATAGAAGTTGCGCCCCTACCGAGTTTATGCAAAATAAATGTAACAATTCTGCACACAAGACAGCTTAAAAAAACTCTCATTTCTTTCTTCCTTTTCTAATTAGTATCAAATCAATTTTAAACTAAAGGTGATATCAAGTCAATAACAATATTTTAATTATATAGATTTTATGATATACTTTATTTATATTATTACGGAGCAAAAGTATGGAATATTTAAGTTTTAACAAATATCTAAAAGAAAAGTTTGGTCAAAAAGTTTATAAAATCAGTTTAAATGCAGGCTTAACCTGCCCCAACCGCGACGGAAAAATTGACACAAGGGGTTGCATTTTCTGTTCAAAGGGCGGAAGCGGAGATTTTGCGGAAAAAAGCAGTAAAAGCATAACCGAGCAAATCGAAAGCGGTAAAAAGCGAGTTGAAAAGAAGATAAAAAACGGCAAATATATAGCCTATTTTCAAGCTTTTACAAACACATATGCGCCGATAGAAGTGCTTAGGCAAAAATATTATGAAGCGCTGAATCACCCGGATATTGTTGCCGTTTCAATAGCAACAAGGCCGGACTGCCTCGGCGAAGATGTTATCAATCTTCTTGAAGAAATCAACAAGATTAAGCCTGTTTTTGTCGAACTCGGGCTTCAAACTATTAATGAAGAAAGTGCAAAATATATCCGCCGCGGATATGATTTAAGCGTTTATGACGAAGCAGTTAAAAAGCTAAAAGAAATAGGCGTTAACATCGTCGTTCATATCATACTCGGTCTGCCGAATGAAACGAAAGAAGATATGCTCAAATCAGTTGACTATGTTTGCAAAAGCGGTGCAAACGGAATTAAGCTTCAACTTCTTCATATCATTAAAGGCACCGACCTTGCAAAAGATTATGAAAAAGGTCTTTTTAAAACGCTTGAATTTGACGAATATGTAAATCTTATTAAGGAGTGTGTAAAGATTATTCCGAACGATATTGTAATTCACCGCCTTACAGGCGACGGCGCAAAAAAAGACCTCATAGCACCGCTCTGGTCTGCAGATAAAAAACGAGTTTTAAATGCGATAAATAAAGAGTTGAGTGAGTAAATTATAGTTTATAATAGGTTGACGGCGTTGCCGCATTATAAAGGCGACCACAGGTCGCCCCTACGATAGTCTTATCATTTTAGGCTATCTAAAATAGAAAAATCACCGTAGGGGCGAACTGCGTTCGCCCGCTAAACTATAATTTACACTTACACAAAAATTACACAATACTGCTATATACTGCAATCAGGAGGTGGGAAGATGTACCGAATACTTATATGCGACGACGAAAAAGAAATAAGGGAAAGTATGGCGGACTATATGAGAAGCGAGGGGTTGTCCGTTGCGCTTGCAAAAGACGGCGAGCAAGCCGTTGAAATATGCAAAAAGGAAAACTTTGATTTGCTCATTCTCGATGTTCGTATGCCAAAGCTTGACGGGCTTGGTGCGTGCAGAAAAATTCGCGAATTTTCAAATGTGCCAATAATTTTTCTTTCCGCTTTCGGCGAAGAAAAGAATTTTCTTGACGCATACAAAAACGGTGGCGACGACTATATTGTTAAGCCTTTCCCGCTTGCAGTTCTTTATGAAAAATGCATTTCTATGATAAAAAGGTGCAAAGGAATTGACGAGGGCAAAATAACTGTAGGCAAAATCACCGTTGACAAAAAAGCAAGAAAAGTATACACGCCAAGCGACTGCATAACGCTTACAAATATCGACTTTGAACTGCTTTATTACCTTTGCATTAACAAAGGAATTGTGCTTTCCCGTGATTTGATTTTAAGCCGTGTTTGGGGCTTTGACTATGAGGGCGACGAAAGAAGCGTTGACACCCACATAAAAAGAATACGAAAAGCGCTCGGCGAATATTCAAGCCAAATCAAAACAGTTTCGGGGGTCGGTTACTGCCTTGAGGAGGTGTAATTATGACTGAAAGAAAACTCAGCTTAACAATAACTTCATTAACGCTTGCCATTTGCATTATGTTTATGGGCGTACTTTATTCAATTTCAAAATCTGTTGTCGGAAACAGTTTTCAAAGCGATATGAATTCCGTCACAAGAAATATTGACAGCGACGCAAACAATGAAAACAAAAAACTTTCACCAAACGAGTATGCAAAAATTCTTTGCAATCATCAAATAAAATGGACGCCTTATGATAATGCTTTGCAATACCCGTTCACTTTTGCGATTTATGATTCATCCGGCAATCTTATTGAAAAATACGGCTACTACATTTTGACCGACGATGAATATATAAATATCGACGAATATATGACCGACGATATTATTAACAAATTCAAGAATACATTTGAAAATAACGCTTCGGGCGTTACGCTTGATAATTTCAGCTACTATGAAAAAGACGGCAAAAAAATAGTAACAAAAATGTCTTTTTACGACCTCAACACAAAAAAATCGCTTGATATTACTTTAAACAAATACAGCGGCAAAGTAGTAACAAAGCAGAATGTCGGCACACACGATGACGAAAACGCAATAGGCATAAGTTTTGATTTTTCAAAAATGTTTCAAAATAAACAAAACAGAAAAATTCAGACTCAAATAGACAAAGAAGTTTTAAACAGGCAAGGAATGTACCAAAAAGAACTTTACGGCGATAACGGTTTTTTCGGCCCTGAAAAATCGGAGCAAAGCTGTACATTCGGCGATAAAAACAACAAATACACGGCATATTATATATTTCGGTATGATGTGTTTTACAACGCAACTCAAAGCTACACTTTTCAGTACGGAATTCAAATTTTAGTTTTCATTTTCATCTTTGTGTCGCTTATTTTATCAATCGTTGCGTGCAAAATTTTCAGAAAGAAAAAAGAATTCAACGACGCAAAGGAAGCGTTCACATCAGGTGCGGCACACGAGCTTAAAACCCCGATAACGATTATAAACAATCAATGCGAGTGCCTAATTAAAAATGTTTCGCCCGAGAAAAACAGCGAATACATTGCCGCAATTTACCGCCAAAACAAGCATATGTCCGCCCTTGTAAACAAACTTTTGCAGTTTAACCGAATAAGTAAAGACACGCTTAGCAAAACGAAATTTGACATTAAAACTTTGGCGGAGGAAGAAATTAACAAATACAAAATGCTTGCAGACGAGCACGGCATAACGATTGAAACGAGTTTAGACAGCAAAATAATAAACGCCGACCGTGATTTGATTGCACTTGTTATTGACAATTACCTTTCAAACGCAATCAAAAACACAAAAAGCGGTGACAAAATAAGAGTTGAATTTTGGGGCAAAAAATTCAGCGTATTTAACGAGGGTAATCCGATTGATGCAAGATTAAACGGAAAAATTTGGGAAGTTTTCACAAGAAGCGAAGAAAACGATGTTATCACTTCTCACGGTATGGGTCTTGCAACATGTAAAAAAATCTTAGAACTTCACAAATTCAAATACGGCTACCTAAACCGACTTTCAGGCGTAGAATTCTATTTTGAAATAAAATGAAAAAAGCGGGAGAACAGTTCATTGCTGTTCTCCCGCTAAATTATAGTTTAGCAAAAGGAGCCTAAAATATTGAAATAGATATCAATACCGTGACATAGTCACGCACCTTGTAGAGGGGATTATCAAGGGGACTTGATGCGCCAAGCATCAC
>CAVKLC010000019.1:0-37661 GCA_963657005.1 bacterium
GTCGCCTTTATAAAACTACTCACTACGAAACAGTTCCCCGAACTGTTTCTCCCAAATTTGTTGCTCCTTGGGGTCGCCAAATTTGGAGTCTCGTGTCTCTTGTGCTACGCACAATTCACTCGTAAGCCGTCAACCGATTATAAAAATTTATATAAGAAAAAGGAGAGCCCTTCGGTTCTCCTTTTGTAGTTTATTATTTAGTTTTAACTGTCTTAGCTTTTGACCAAGAGGAGTAAACTTTCTTACCGTTTACTGTTTTATATGTACGAATACGAACATAATACTTTTTCTTAGCCTTGAGCTTTTTAACGGTAGTTTTGGTTGTTTTTTGCTTCTTGATTGTTACGGTTTTCTTGTTTTTCTTAAATTTTTTATCCGTAGCAAGCTGAATTTGATAACCCTTTACACCCTTAACCTTTGTCCAAGTGAGAGCGATTGCTTTCTTTGAGCCTTTAACTTTTTTTATCTTAGTATTTTTAGGCTTTGTGGACTTTTTAGAAGAAGTAGATTTATTGGTTGCATTAGTTTGAGAAGTTACTGCTTGAGTAGTAGTTGTATTAGTTGTACCAACATAGTTAGGGTTTGCTGCACCGCATCTTAAACATTTATCGCTATAGCTTACGAATTCATGTCCGAGTGCAGGAATTTCACCGGTTTCTGTATATCCGCAAACTGTGCAAGTTCTTGTGCGTTTAACGCCTTGTGTACAAGTTGGCTTCTTTTCAGCACCTTTTTCATCAGTATCTACAACCCAATTTGCAAACGAATGACCTGTTGCAGGAATAACAATTCCTGTTTCAAAAATTTGACCGCATTCAACACAATAAGTATGTTTAACGCCCGTTTCGGTACAAGTAGCCTTTTTGTCAATAGCATCCACCAAAGTATGTTCTTTCACCGGAATAACACTGCTACCGAGATACTTTCCGCAAACGGCACAATATTGATTAATATTACCGACATTTACGCAAGTGGAATCTAAAACAATACAATCAATTGTTTGTGGATGTGAACATACATCTTGATTTACAAAATTCACAGCGCAATCGTTTGGCAATTCACATTCAATTTTGCAGTTTTCACTATTTGACAAAGAAATATTTTTCAAATTGTAGCAACCTGCAAATGCATTTTTCTTAATCTCATTTACTTTTGAGCCTATAATAACAGTATTTAATTTTGTACATTTATTAAACACATAACTATTAATTACTTCAGGTGCGTTTGATATTACAATATTTTCAAGTGAAATACATCCTATAAATGCATTTTCGCCGATGTCATTTGCAGTCGGAATAAACAATGATTTAACGCTTTCACAATAGCCAAAAGCGAATGAATTGATAGAAACATCTTCGCATTTAATATTAATATTTGAAAGATTTTTACAATTATAAAATGCTTTTAAACCGATAGATTTAACGCTTTGCGGTATGCTCACTTTAGTCAAAGAAGAACAATTTTCAAATGCATGAGCACTAATATATTCAATCTTATCCGAAAAAGTAATATTTCTGATATTGGTGCAATTCAAGAAAGCAGACATACCGACACTAAATGTATTTTTACTTAAAACAACATCGGTCAAACCGGTTGCATTTGCAAAAGCACCCGCACTTACTACATCCATAGTATCAGGTGTAGTAACTTTTTTCAAATTATTACAATTTTCAAATGCATTATATCTGATAGTTTTAACACCGTTTGGAATTGTGTATAACGAATTTTCATTTGAAGAAAGATATTCAACTATTTCGGTTTTATCATTGTTAAACAAGACACCGTTTTCAAATAAATAAGATGTATTGCCATTTGCAATATTAATCGTCGTTAACTTATCACAGCTTGTGAATACACCTTCACCTATATGAGTAACATTTTGAGGAATAGTAATTTTAGAAAGAGATGTACAACCTTTAAAAGCGGAATTCTCAATAGATGTAACAGAATCGGAAATAGAAACATTAGTTAATGAAGTACAATTTTCAAATGCAGAAGAACCGATAGTTGTTACTTTATTAGGAATTGCAACATTGTTCAAATCAGTACAATTTGCAAAGGCAGAATTTTCAATAGATGTAACACTGCCCGGTATTGACAAAGTATCTAATGCTGAGCAACCGCTAAACATTGATTCCGATATTTTGTCCATATTATCAGGTAATACAATATTTTTCAAATTTTTGCAGTTACTGAATACACCGCTTCCAAAAGTTTTGACCGAGTTAGGTAACTCGATTTTTTCCAAAGAGGTACAATTATAAAATGCCAAATTGCCTATAGAATACAAGTCGCTTGAAAAAGTAATATTATTAAGTGAACGGCAATTAGAAAAAGCAGAATCACCTATTGAAGACAAACTGCTCGGAAAGTTAATTTCGCTCAATTTGTCACATCCGTAAAAAGCGGAATTTTCTATTTCTGCAATAGTATTCGGAAGAGAAATTTTTTTAACACTGCTCAAGCCGAAAAATGCCCCATAGCCTATTTTGGTTACAACAGCACTAAAGTCGCTTTGCTCATTTTTAACATTCAATCTTTCAGGAACTGTTACATTGCTTAAAGAACCGTTATATCTTGTAATTGTAACAGTATTGTCTAAATTAACGATATAATCAAAAACATCATCAGCATAAGCTGTTAAATTAAGTCCTGCCGTAACTGACAAGAGCATTGCTGCCGACAAAAGCAGCGATAAAAATTTTTTCATAATTATCTCCTTTTTTAATTATTTTGCAAAAACAGTAAAAACAATGCTTTGCAAAGTTAACTCATTTGAATTATAGCATTGTGCATTGTAAAAGTCAACTCATTTGAGGTAACTTTATTAACTCTTTTTAGTTATTATAAATAAAGAAACTTAAGGAGAGATGCAATGACAATCGGCGATGCAGTAAGAGAAAGAATACTCAAATTATGCCAAGAATATGACATTACAATAAATAAGCTTGCAACAATAAGCGGAATAACGCAATCAACGCTTAACAATATAACAAGCGGAAGAAACAAAAGTGTTACCGTTTCAACTGTTATGAAACTTTGCGACGGACTTGACATAAGTATTCAAGATTTTTTTAACGACGATATTTTCAGCGATATTGAGCAAGAAATAAAATAAAGATACTATGAATGTTAAATGAAATGAACCCAAAAGGTTAGACAAAAAGGATTATTAATTTGTAGCAAGATGAGTTCGGTATTGTACCGGGCTCATCTTTCATTTTTAATTGCAATTATCCTTGTATTAAATTAAACAACAAACAAAGACCTAATAATCGTACTATACCTTGTCATTTAAATTTGAGTTTATTATAATTATTAAAAAATAAAAGCAAAATCAAATATAATAAACTGAATGGAGGTAATAATATGAAAGTCAAATGGTTGGAAGAAGCTGACCCTTTAAGTTTTTATAACGGCAAAATATACAAGGCATTAGGCTATGCTTGGGACGCAACAATGCTTGATGTCATTGATGAAACCGGAGATAACTATTTGTATCCGGTAGAATGTTTTGAAATTGTGGAAGAATAAATAACAATATAATAATCATTTTAATTTATCATAAAAAAGCACCCTGCTTACGCAGAGTGCTTTTCAATTTCGTCTATTATTTTATCAACTTCTTGTTTTATTTTATCATAAGATTTTGGAGTAAAACCAAATTTCTTTATTTTTGACAAAGTAATAGATTTATTATTTCCGCATTTTTCATTGATTAAACTTGTAGGCACAATATAAAATTCCCAATTATTCAAATTAAGAGGATATGCATCTTTTCTCGTAAAACCAGTATTTAGACAAAACACATACACATCGTTCTGCCTTTCATATCTATTCTCTTCATTTGGATTTTCGTGATTACTATTATTTGCTTTCGTAATTCCAAATACTCTTTGCATTGATTTAGGCTCATCATCAGTTTGCCAACCATGATAATAAGAAGATTCTTTAACTTCAATTCTCTTATTTCTATAGCTGATATCATAAAGTGTCCAATAATCTTTATTATAAGCATTAGACTGTCCAAGTGCTTTAGCCACTATATATTCAGCTATTTCACCTTGCTTATCATAAATATTTGAAAATTGAAACATCCAAAAATCAAGCATTGTCATATCAGTGTCATTACCATTAAAAATAAACTTTGACTTTTCAGTTAATTCCATAAATATTATTTTAAATTATACCTATACTTTAAATTAGTAAAACCTTAAACTTCCTTACCGTTATCGAATTTTTCAAGAGCCTTGACGCTGATAGCGAAGCAATCGGCAAGACCCTGAAGGTTCATATTATCGTATGTATCTCTTCTTGTATGATAATAATCTTCAAGCTTATGGTTAAGACCGGTTACACCTGTTGCACGGAAGCCTGCCTGAGCAAAAGCGGCTGAATCTGTTGCGCCGCCGAGAGGAGGAACCCAACCCTTTTTGCAAGGGATATTGAGGTCTGCCGCAGATTCCATAAAGAGGTCGGAAACTGCCTTATCAACCTTAACAGTACCGTTGAGGTCACGATAGTTTGTCATAAGATATTTAGGGTCGTGAATTGTGTCATAAGAAAGAATGATTGTAGGAACATCGTCAAACTCGCCCTTATGAGCCTCACACCAAGCCTTTGAACCGCGAAGACCTGCTTCCTCACTGCCTGAGAGGATAACGCCTACTTCTGTATTTTCAAGAGTGATACCCTGGTCGCGAAGCGCTTTAAGAACAGCGATACCCATATAGCAACCTGAAAGGTTATCGTTAGCGCCGTCAACAATTCTCTTTTCATTCCACATCCAATAAAGACCGATAAGGAAAGGAACAAAGATAAGACCCCAAAGAGCCATTTTGAAAAGAGTAACATCATGAGGTATCATACCGATTGCACCGTATTTAACAGTTGCAATGATAGAAATAACAAGATAATAAACAGCGCCGACACCGCAGATGATAGCGTGACCCTCAAAGCCAACGCCGCCGAGAGCATAGTTTACAGGCCATTCCCAAGCAGCGTCAGGGTGACCGTTGAAGAAAATGCGGCGCTTAACTTCGCCCGAGCATTTCTTAATAGCGGTTACATTGTGACCTGTTTTTTCAGGGAAAAATCTGTCAACACATTTTTTATAAAAACCGAATTCCAAAAGAACGATTGCAAGACCGGCTACGATAAGCACGGCTGAAATAATCGGACTGAAGAAGAAAAGAACAACAGCCGCAAGAACGAAAGTAATAGTGAAATATATCCAGCCGAAGAAAGATCCCGGGTTTTCCTTAAAGCTCTCTACATCTGCCCTTTCACAGCCGCATTCATTTTTAAGCACATCAGCCATATACTCGCACGCTTGCTTTTCACCCTTAGAACCCGGGTCACGCTTATCCATATCCCTACAGATATGGGTAATTTCATCGAGCATATAGTCTGCATACTCGCCCTTTTTGTCAATAATTTTTTTTAAATCCATCCTAATTCCTCCTGTATAGCTTTACATTACGCAAAGCAATATAGTTATATTAAACCATATTTATACATTTTAGTCAATAAATTTAACAAGTTTTAGTACATTTGTAGTTATATTGTAATAAGTATTAAAGGGAATTGCTCAAAAACGCTTTAAGCTTATCGCTCATAGGGTTTTCAAAAAGTCGCTTTGGTTCGCCGTATTCTTCAATAACGCCGTTAGCCATAAAGATAACTTTATCGGAAACATTTTTTGCAAATTCCATTTCGTGAGTAACAACAATCATAGTACTGTTGCCTGTTTTGAGGCTCTTGATTACTTTAAGAACTTCACCGGTAAGTTCAGGGTCGAGAGCGGAAGTAGGTTCGTCAAAACAGAGAATATCAGGGTTGAGCATAAGCGCACGGGCAATGGCAACACGCTGCTTTTGACCGCCGGAAAGCTGAGAAGGATAATGAGTAACTCTATCCTCCAAACCGACTTTTTTAATAATTTCCATAGCCTGCTTTTCAAGTTCATCCTTAGTGCCCATTTTAAGTTGGAGCGGCGCTAAAGTAAGGTTTTGAAGCACATTATACTGAGGAAAAAGGTTGAAATCTTGGAACACAAGACCGAAGTGAAGCCTTTTTTTACGAAGCTGATTTTCTTTAAGTTTCTTATCGGTTTGGGCGTTATAAATAAGTTCACCGTTTACATTAACAGTGCCATCTTCCGCAAATTCAAGGAAATTGATACAGCGAAGAAGCGTTGTTTTGCCCGAACCGGAAGAACCGATAATTGAAAGGACCTCACCCTTTTGGAGGTCAAAGCTGATGCCTTTTAATATTTCGTTTTTGCCAAAGCTTTTTTTAATATTATTTACTTCTAAAAATGCCACAATTTAACCTCCTTAACCGAAATAGCTGAGTTTCTTTTCAATTTTACCGAAAAGAACAGTAAGAATACCGCAGAATACGAGATAGAAAGCGCCTGTATAAAACAGAGGCCAGAACAAGCCTGCGGCGGTAATATAGTCCTCGCCTACACGGATAACTTCGATAATAGCAATAGTTCTTGCAAGAGAAGTATCCTTAACAAGAGTGATAATTTCGTTACTCATAGGAGGCACGATATTTTTAATTACCTGTAAAAGAATAACTTTAAAAAAGATTTGCGATTTTGTCATACCCAAAACAAAACCTGCTTCACGCTGACCCTTTGGTATGCTTTCGATACCGCCGCGGAAAATTTCCGAAAAATAGCAAGAATAGTTAATGATAAAAGCGATAACCGCGGCCTTAAAACGATAATCATTGCCGACCGACATATTAAACATAAGACCCGGACCGTAGAAAACGATTATGATTTGAAGCATAAGAGGTGTACCTCTGATTATCCAAACAAGCACTTTAACAAGCGCTTTAAGCGGCTTAAACTTCGACATTGAGCCAAAGCTTAATATAAGACCGAGCGGCAAAGCACAAACAAGAGTGATTCCGAAAAGCTTAAAGTTTACCCAAAAACCTTTCAGAAGCTCAAGGGTTATATCCAAAAAAGATGTTCCCATACATATTTCCTCCAATAATCATTGCTGTCTATTCAGCAAATTAGGCAGAGAACGAAAAACACGCTCTCTGCCTGATAAATATATAATGTTTTAAGCCAAATTACTTAGCAAGGTCAACACCGTACTGAGCTGAAAGCTTATCCATTGTGCCGTCTTCTTTAAGCTCTGCAAGAAGTCTGTTAACTTCAGTAGTAAGGTCTGAACCCTTTCTGAAACCGACTGCATATTCCTCTGTAGTAAGAGAAACAGAATAGCCGAGGTCTGCAAAATCGGTGCCGTCCTTAGTCATTGAGTTAGCCATTGTTGAGTCAATGATACAAGCATCTGCTGTGCCTGACTTAACTTCCTTGAGTGCGTCTGACTGAGCTGAAAGAGAAACAACATTGCTTGAAAGTTTCTTAGCTTCTGTTTCGCCTGCAGAACCCTTTTCAACTGCGATAGTTAAATTAGCATTTTTAATTGCGTCGGCATCAGCATACTTTGAAAGAGCATCTTCTTTCATAACAACAACCTGGCTGTTACCTGCGTAAGCATCTGAAATGTCACAGTTTGTTTTAACTGAATCGGAAACTGTCATACCGTTCCAAATACAGTCGATTGCGCCTGAGTTAAGCTCAATAAACTTATTGTCCCAGTTGATAACAACAAATTCAACATCAACACCCATCTTTTCAGCAACAGCTCTTGAAAGGTCAGCGTCAAAGCCAATCCACTCGCCGTCTTTCTGATAATCGATAGGTTCGTAATCGGTAATACCTACAACAAGCTTGTTGGCGTCCTTAACCTTGTCAAGGTCAGCTACAGTCTTAGCCGAAGTTGATTCACTTGATGCGCTTGATGATTCAGCGTCACCGCCGTTTGATTTTGAGCAACCTGCAAAACCTGCAACTACGCAAGCAACCATTGCGATTGCCAAAAGAACTGATAATAATTTTTTCATCCTTATTTCCTACTTTCTTGTTTTACACTTTCATGATTTTTCACATTAGCGCTTTGCCACACTAAATCGATGATTTAATTATATCAAAGAGGAGATAAAAAATCAAGTATTTTTTCAACTTTCCAAATTATACATTACTTTGCACAAATATTTGCCTGTATCCGTTTTAAAAATTTTGCTATATGCTTTATTAATTGCCGATTTTGAGGCGTTATCCTCAAAAAGATTTACAAGAAAATCGGCTTCTATAAGTATTTGAAGGTCAATGCCGTCAATACTTTCATATGTGTGATGATGAGAAACAAGATAACAAATATGGCTGATATCATCATTGGCATAATCAAGTTTTTTAAGCACTTTTTCAGCCTCGGCAGGACCCTCAAGCTCCTGATGCTTACCGTTTGAATCACCGTATTTTTCCTCGGAAATTTTTATACCGATATCGTGAACGAGCGCAGCAGATTCTAAGATAAACATTGTGTGTTCGTCTAAGTTTTCACCCTCGCCTATCAATGTTGATAAAGAATGTACTTTTAAAAAATGTTGAATTCTTTTTGCATCGCCGCAAAAATATTCAATCATAGCTTTTTTAAGTTCGGTTATTTTTTGCATTTTTGATACCTCTTAGCAATATTAATCAAGTAGAATTTATCCACCTCATCAGTCAGTATACTGACAGCTTCCCCTCAAAAAAAAGGGGGAAGCCTTTATTTGTTTATAAACAAAGAGCACCCCAAAACGAGATGCTCTTTGTTGTTAATCGGTTGTTGAATACGCAAATGAGCTTTCATCTACATTTAAGAAATTCTTAAATATCTTGCTGTAAAGCGATGAAAGGTCTGCGTTATCAAGCTTTTTAATCTGTGCAAAGTCCTTAGCATTAACAAAACCGTCTTTGTTAAGGTCGAGCGCCACCATAGGTATATTAAGCACCTTATCGTCAGCTACATTTATTGTTTCGCTTCTGTTAAATGTTCCGTTATCAAGAAGAATGTTATACTCACCCTCTTTAAGGAAGCACTCAGCTTCACCGTTTTCATCTGTTGTGCCGACAAGTTCATCGTTAACATAAACCTTAACACCCGAAAGTGCTGTTGTTCCCTCGTTTGCCTCTTGCGTTTCAAGAACAGTTGTTTTAAACACGGTGTTATAATAGCTTGTTGTGAGAATTGCGGTATATTCAGGGGTTTCATAACTTTCAAGCTCACCGCTGACAGCCTTAAATTTCACTTTATTCTCACCTGCTTTTGAAACGGAATAAGTGTTGCCGTCAAGTTGAACCCAGCCGTTACCGTCGTTATAGTAATATACCACATCATCTCCGCCGTTTGGAGTAGAAAGAGTGAATGTAACTATTTTGTCCGTTTCACTGCCGAGTGTTCCCGACGGGTTAACATAAAGAACAGGTCTTTCAATTTCGATAATATTGTTTATATTAATAACTTCGGTAGAAGTAAGTCCGTTGTTTGCAGTCATAACAACAACATATCTGCCGTTATCGCTTACTTCAAACGACTTTTCGCCAGTAATATCTTTGCCGTTTACGCTTACAGATTTAAGACCGGAGCGACCGGTATTGACGCTGAAGAAAACATTATATGGCTTATCCGTCTTTTCCTCGGTTTCAAGCGTATATTCAAGAGTCGGCTTTTCAGTATCAATCATAATACGATAACTGTCGGAAACATTGCTTTCAACTCCTGCGCCGTTAATTGCCTTAAATATATATGATGCGTCAACATCTTCGTTAATAGTGATTATCGAGCCCTCCTCGGCTTGTATCCAAGACTGACCGCCGTCGGTACTGTAATAGTAACTAACGCCTGAAATTGCCTGATTGAGTATACTCATACTAAACTGAACACCGTCTGCGCTCCATCTGCCGAATGTACCCTCAAAATCAACACGGACAACAGGTTCTGTTTTATCAATTTTTACTTTAAAATCATTTTGAGTAACGGTTTCATTGTTAGCGTATGAAACAGCTTTAAATTTATAGCTCCATTCGCCTTGATTTTTAACGGTGATTGTGTCGCCGTCTATCTCGGTCCAGTCTGAACCGTTAACGCTGTAGTAATATCTGTAAATTCCCGAATAAGCAGTTGAAGAAAGGTTGATTGTGACATCTTTTGAAGTCCAAGTATCGCTTTCATAAGCTTCTTCGTCGGCTTTTGCAGTAATAACAATATCGGTAGGAGCTTCCTTATCGATAACATATCCGTCGTTTAACTTACTGTCGGAAACATTGCCTGCTTTATCAATCGCTCTTGCCTCGGCGTAACCCTTAAAGTCAGCGTCCTGCAAAGGCTTATTGTTGTCATCATACACTGCCCAGTCGGTTAAAGGAGTGCCGTTTTCGTCAACAAAACGATATTCTATTCTGTCAACACCTGCAACACCCTCATCCTCTGCTTTAACTGTAAGTTCGGTTGTTTTGTTAAAGAAAAGACCGAAAGTCATTTTATTTACAAATCTTGCAAAATCTTTTGTATCTTTATGAGCAACGCTCACTTCGGTAACAATCGGCTTTTGGGTATCAATATTTTCAATACTGATTGTCTTTTCACTTTCAAGCAAGCTGTTTGAAACAACTTTAACGGTATATTCTCCGTTTTGAGTTACGGTGAATTCACTTTGGCTGTCAATAGCGTCGCCGTTTACATAAACCGCCTTAACTCCCGAAATGCCTACTTGCAAGTCGGTAATTTTAACACTATAAGATTTATTTGTAATCTCGGTTACATCTTGAGCAAGATTAAAACTCGGAACGGTTTTATCTATTTTAACATCATAACTTTGAGTTGAATCGCTTTCGATACCTGCGCTGTTAACAGACTTAAACGCGTATGTAGCATTTGTGCTTTCAGACACGGTAAGTGTATCACTGTCCATTTCAGTCCATTCGCCGCCGTTGATGTTATAATAGTATTTAACACCGTCAAGTTTATGCGTACTGTCTAAAGTAAATGTGACATCACTGCTTGTCCACGAACCGTCATAGCCTGATGTGTCAACACTGACCACAGGTTTACCGTAAATTATAATCGGGAAAGTAGCTTCGGCACTGCGACCGTAGTGAGTATAAATTACTTTAACAGTTTGTTCTTCATTTAATTTATCGTAATCAACCTCTGAATCGTCAACCTCATAGTCAAATACTTCTTCCCTCGGCGCATTGCTGTAATTTGCAAATACTTGAAGTCCGCTCAAATCAAGTTCTTTTGCGCCCTCAATATAAGCATATTTAGGAGCTTTGATATCGATAGATTCCACAGCTTTTGAATTAACTTTAACCGGGAATACTGCACGGAATTGCTCGCCTGCTCTGACAAGAGTTACGATAATATACTGCTCTCTGTCAATCAAAGTAGGGTCGAAGCCGCTGATTTCATAATCGTCAACATCAACGCTGATAAGAGAATCGCCGTAGTTCTCGGCATCCGGATAATATTCGGCAAGTTTTGAACGGTCATATATTGCAGAAACTTTTAAGCCTGTTAAATCAAGCTCCGTATCGCCCTCAACATAATCGTATTTTTCAGGTGCGGTAACGGCGATATTATTAGGCAAAATTTCTACTACCTCAATATCTTTTGAAGCCTCGGCAAAAGAGCCGTCAACAGAAGTTACACCCTCACGGCCAAAGAGCCACAAGGTTGTTTTACCTGCTGCTTTACCGGTAACTTTACCGTTTGAATCAACAGAAGCGTAGCTGTTTTCTGTATTACCCGATGTACTGCTCCAAGCAGAGTTCCACGGACGGCTTCCGTCATCGGTTGAAAGACCCCAGTGAACATTTTTAACATTAATTCTTGAGGGGGAAAAGATTGAAGTATAACTTCTTGGGAAATCTTTTACAACATAGTCGTTACCTGTTATTGAAGCGTTAACAAGATTATTTACGGAAGCACCCCTTACATTAAATGTGATAGATGCCGAAACACCGCCGATTATTGCGGTAATTGTAACTGATTTTGAATTATAAATAGTAAGTCCACCCGAATCAAGACCGAGAACATTACCTTCTGCGTCAACTGAAGCAATCGACGCATCGGAGCTGTGCCATACTGCATTATTGAGCAAATCGGGATCATAGTCGGCAGGCAAAATATCGGTAATATTAATTTTTGCCGTCTTACCTTCTTCAAGGAAAGAATCACGACTGCCTGTCAAAATATTTGTAGTAAAGCCGCTACCCTTAGAAAGAGTGAAGCTTGTAATCGGAATACCCGATGAAACCGTTTTTTCGGCTTCAATGGAAGTATCATTATATGTAACTTTTACATAAATTTTAATTATTCCGACGCCTGTTGCGACAAGATCACCGCTTGTATCTATTGTTGCAAAGCCGTTACTTGCAGGAGTATCGGAAGTTGCGAGCACGAGGTCACCGGTTTCAGAATCATAAAGACCCCATTCACGAACTACACCGCTGTTTGAATTAAGTCTTAACGGAGTGACATCGGCTGTATATTTATTAGTTTCATTAAGAGCAACATTATCATAGCCGTTTATTTCAACACTATTGATGGTGTCGCCGATAATATTTCTGTTAATTTTAAGAGAAACGGTTTTAGAAACACCGTCTATTGTTGCAGTAATAGTAACGGTTTTAGAAAGTGACAAACCTGAGCCAGCGTCAAGAGCGGTTACGGTACCGTCTTGAGTAATAACTGCGGCTGTAGTGTCTGAACTGCTCCATTCAACACTGCCTGTATATGCTCCGGCAGGAACAACATCTTCAATAGAAAGCTGAGTAGTTTCGCCCTCTTTTATTTCAAGAGTTCCGCCGATAGAAAAGTCTGTAACAGGGAGTTCCTCAGCAGGCACTACAGTAAAATCAACAGTATCCGAAACTGCGGCATACAAGTTACTTTCGGGGTTAACACGAATAGTAACGCTACCGGCTGAAGTAAATGTAACAAGACCGTCGGAAGTGATTGTTGCATGCTTTTTAGACTCTGTATCAAGAGTTTTGCCCACGCTCCATTTAACTCCCTGATTAAGTCTTACAGGTGTTACAGCGCCGTAAAGCTGAACCTGTTTACCGACTGCTACGGTTTTAGGCACAGTTTTCTTATTTGTAATATGAACACCGGTAGGCCAAATATTACCCGCAACGCTTTGGTCAACAACAACCTCCGCCGTGTCGGTAGCAAGTACACTTCCGCCCTCACTCAAAAGCCTTGCAGTGATTGTTATAGTCATATTATCGAGCATTTTTTCAAGTTGCTCACCCATAGTTTGGTTAATGCCCTTAACAATAGCAACAACAAGGTCAGTATTAAGATTGCTGTCATTAAGGTCAATTCCTGCGCTTGCAAAAGCTTTTTCAATAGCGTCGGCAGTTGCATTACCTATAATAGGAGTAGGTCGCACTTCATTATCAAGCCAATACCTGATTACTGCGGCTTTTGAATAGTCATAAGCAGTAACCTTACCGTTTTCGTCAACATCGGCAAGAAGCGGCATATTACTCTCCCACTCAACCGTAGAACCTGTCGGCAAGTCGGTATCCGAATGAATCGTAAACTGCGCCGAGTTGTATTCGGTAATATGGAGCGGTTCGGTAAGCTCAGCATCATTATAATAAATAACGATACTCTCCGCAGCATCCGCCACAAAAGTTGACATAGTAACAGAAAATACGAGAGAAATACTTAATAAAACACTGATAATTCTTTTCAAAATAATTCCTCCTTTAGTAATGCTTACCAAAATATTATACACTAACACTATATCACATTTTTGTAGTTCTTACAACACAATTAGAAAAATATGTTGATGCATAAATATAAATTTTAGTTTATATTTTATGTAATTAGTCCAATTTGCAAATCTAATATCTTTTGAAAGCAAATATATTTCAACCGTTTATAAATTCTTTAAGCGAATTTATATCTTTAATTATATATGCAGCGCCGGCATTTTTGAGTTCATCAAAGGAGCCATAACCGTATTCTACGCCGATTGAGTCGATACCTACTGTTTTGGCACCAATCATATCTTCTGCCCTATCGCCGACCATAACCACGCTTGATTTATCGGTAATATTACATTTGCTAAGCGCATATTCAATAACTTCCGCCTTTTTTGAACGGGTAGTGTCCATATTTGAACCTGCTATGAAATCAAAATATTTTGCAAGGTCAAAAAGCTCCATAATTCTGTCGGTAAACGGCTGAGGCTTAGAGGTAGCAAGAATAAGAGTTTTGCCGCTTTCTTTAAGAGTTTGGAGTAAATCGGTTATACCGCAGTAAACTTCATTTTCAAGCAAACCTTTTGTGCTGAAATATTCACGGTAAAACTCTACTGCCTGCAAAGATTTTTCCTTATCAAAGCCAAAATATTTTGCAAACGATTCATGAAGCGGCGGACCTAAAAACTTTTTTAGAAGTGACATATCATAATCATTAATATCATACTTTTTAAGCGCATAAATGATTGAATTAATAATTCCCTGAGAAGAATCGGTTAGTGTTCCGTCAAGGTCAAAAAGAATTGTAGAATATTTTTTCATAAAGCACCTCTGTTATAATATTTTAAAAAAAGAGCACCTCTTTCGAGATGCTCTAAAATGTTTAATTAGCCGTTGATTTGCTTTGCAAAGTATTTTTTCAAAAGTCCTGTATTCATAAGGCTTTAGACGAATCGAGATAATCAATACGCATTCTTTACGCAAAAGCTCAAAACAAAATACGCAAAAAATTTTTTACGCAAATTCATATCATAAATTATCGCAACTTATCATAATGCAAATCGACTAATATTTTCAGCTAAAAATCACACAAAAGAGCCTGCCAAACTGACCTGTTGGTCGTTTGATTTTTTCAGCAAATGAGTATATGACAATGTAGTTTCATAATTACTGTGTCCCATTATGCTCATAATGAAAACGGGTTTCAAGTTTTTCTCAAAACATCGGGTTGCAAAAGTATGTCTAAACGAATGTGGATGAAGTTTCGGAAACTTTTTTGGCTTTCTATTTTCCTGTTCTGCCAAATATTCTTCATTTTTATTCAATATACTAACTATTTTATTTATATCATTTGAAAGAACATATCTTGTTAATGGTGAACCCAAAGAACTTGTAAAAACCAAATTTTCAAATTCTTTAGGCAATCTCCATCGTCTACCCAATTCTTTTTTAGCTTTATCTTGTTTTTCTTTCCAAGAAACAAATAAATTTTCAACACCGTCAAACATAGGAATATCACGAATAGAATTAGATGTTTTTGGTGTTGTCATATTTAAAATTTTCTTACCGTTAAGATAAGCCGATTGCATAGAATGCCTGATATGAATTTCTTTATTTTCAAAATCAATGTCATCCCATTGAAGTGCTGTCAATTCACCTATTCTCATTCCTGTAGACAATAGTATTTGATACACCTCACTGTAATATCTGTGTTTTGCAATATTTAAAAATTGCATTTGCTGTTCATCTGTCATAACTACACGCTCCGATACAAGATTATCATTTTTAACAACTATATTTGAAGACGGATTTCGGCTTATCAAATGATTTGTCACAGCTGCATTAAAGGCTTCCTTCAATGAGGAAACGCTTTCTCTTATAAATTTTGTGCTGTAGCCAAAATCATCTATCAAAGAGTTAGCTGCTTTTTGTATTAGTATTTCTGTTATGCAACTAATTCTTCTGTTTCCTAGCAATCTACCGAAAGTATTTTCATAACGAACAATATAATTGTGCCGATTAACTTCATCTTTCAGATATGGCGATTTATATACGGGAAACCATTCATCTTTATACCATTGATTTAAACTTATATTAGGTCTAATAGAATAATCATCTCGTAAAACTTTCAATTTTTTTGCTTCTAAATTCTTTTTCAGCAATGACAAATTATAATCATATAAATTAATCTTCACGCCATTTATTGTTACTCTTGCATTATATCGTCCGTCATTTCTTTGGGTAATTCCCTTCCCCAGTTCTTTACCGTTTATATCTTTTCCCATAAGATAACGCCTCATTTCGTTTTATTTGAAATATCGATATTACACTTCAAATAATACTCATTTTTTCAAAATCAGCAATTATGCGATTAAATATCCGTTTTGTTTTTCGCACACTTGACTAAGTAATCATCAAAAAGTTTCTTGTTTACATACAGTCTGTTTCCTACTCGTATTGTAAAATCGCTATCACTTCGCTTCAAAATTTCACGAGTTTTGGTCATTCCCCACCCTGTATACTCGCAAACCTCTTTGATGCTCATTAAAACCTTTTCCATAGATTATTTTTCCTTTTAATTATTTTCATTAATATTATAAATACACATCTCTATCATTAAATCCTAAGCTAATCAATATAGCCTCATTAACTCCGTCAATATTCTTTTGACTTAAATGACCGATATATGAATCAAGTCGCTTCTTATCAATCGTTCTTATTTGCTCAAGCAAAATAACAGACGGAGCTTGAAGTCCGTCTTCTGTGTTTATGAAATAATGCGTGGGCAGTTTTGCTTTAATTCCGACTCTGCTTGTAATAGAAGCAACAATTACTGTCGAACTGAATTTGTTACCGACATCATTTTGAATAACAAGAACAGGTCTGTAACCTTTTTGCTCCGAACCTATACCTCTGCCGAGATTAGCGTAAAACATATCGCCTCTGAGTATTTTTTTGTCTTTCATTTTATATACCTCCTTCATAGACTTTTGCCTATGTAAAAAGCCAACCACAGAATTAACTACAGTTGGCTTTTATCAGAAGATAATATAATTTGTCCCCGACACCCCAATTATCAAAAGGAAATCATCAAACGGTCTGTTGCGAGCAGACTCCACAGGAATTTCACCTCTCCGAGTTCATCCGAGCTGCTCTCATTAGTTGCGACGGTTTTATCACGCTCGACTTGTGACTGAGCAGGAGTATCATTATACCTGCTGCCTGTTATCGCCGTTTCGGTAGCAGTCCGAAATTTATACCGATTATTTGTCGCTCAGCTAATGCGTCTTGGCGTAATTGATAAAGTGGCTTGTGCTTTGCACAACAGCAGGAAAGTATCTGATGAATGCGTATTAAGTTGTACGAAAGGATGTCCTTTCATAAACTTAAACTTGTTGGGGTATTTTTGTTGGGGTGTTTGTCCAAATATTTTAAAAATTTCTTTTTTCCTGCTTGTACCGATTCATAAATTGACTTGATATTTCTACTTTCAATATCGGCTATTTGGCGATATGTAAGGTTATCTATGTAATACATTTTAAACCTGCGTCTTTGAATAGGTTTTAAATTTAAAATAAAATTCTTTAAGTACATTTCGATTTCTTCATTTTCTAATGATTCTCCTATATCAATTTCATAAATGTGAGAAATATCACTTTCAAGCCTTTTTGATTGCCTTATTTCTCGCATTTGATGTTTGGCTTCGTTACGGTTATATTTGTTGTTAATTTCAAGATATTCTTGCCATTCGGTATTATTAAAAACCATATCTTTTTTTAGTTTTGTATTTAATAATATTGAAATGATTTTATCTTTTTCAATATCGCTGACAATTATTAAAACAGTACCTGTTGGCATTTCATAATCTTTGGAAATATCGTATATTTCACATATCCTTTTCATCTATATTCTCCTTGATTTTTGATTTGTGAATTTTCAAAAATCAAAGATTATGGATATTTAGCTATGTAACATAACCACATACAACTAAAAATGAATAAAAAAATACGCCTTGTGAAATTTCATCAGGCGTATAGACTATTTATATGTGATTTTAATATGTTCAATATCTTGCCATAAAAGCTTTTGACCACAGCCGGAGCAGTGATTTATATATTCTCGTTCTATTGCTTTATGACATCTCGGGCAAACAAAAAACAGCAGATTTGCCTTCGATAAATAAATCATTTGTTCAATTTTCATAGGCGTTCTGTATTTACATTTTCTTCTTTTGCAACGAGTAAGAGCAAGCCCTCTATGCCTGAGAGCTTGCTCTTTTTTCGTTGTACACCTTTTTAATTTTACCTGTGCCAATTAGTACACCTTCGAGTATTACACTTGCACAACATGGTGCAAACACAACATTAAATTTAAAAATAAATGATACGATTATCGCAACAATAATCAGCGATAAGATTATCCAAGATATTTTACGAAAATATTTATATTCCTTATCGCTTAAAGGCTTTTCAGGAGTATCAAGCGGACAAAGAATGAATATTAAAACAGCAAATACTAAAGATATACTAAGTAATGCAATTCTAATATCATACATTTTTGATAGCTTGATAAGCACTATGCAGCATAAAATTGATAAGGTGGATAATATCTCGCATCTTGTTTCAGTCTTGGCATGATAGCCACCGGCATATCTTCTTATAAATTGAAAAGCAATATAGAAGATAATGCTTTCAAGTATAACATTAAATAAAACACCACTTGTTGTTACAATTATGAAATATAGTATTTGTGATAACAAAATAAAGAAACCATATGAATAGAGTTCTTTATCTTCATTTTCAACTAATGAATGCTTTATCAATATTTCAACAAATTTTGAAGAAATTTTGTTTATCATTACTTGATTTTGCTGAATTTTTTCAAATCAATCGGTGCTTTTGGCTGGTAAACTATAGTACAAGTTGTAGCGTTAGCATCTCTTTTTAATGCTGATATTGCCATATTTTTTGATGCATTAATCAAAATCATTTCTAAGTTTTTCATAATAATCCTCCTTTTTTATTTTATCAGAATATCATTTTTTCCAATCCAATGCAAGCAAAATAACAAAACACAAAAAGTGCTAGTAAAAATGCAAAAATTCACAATATTTTGGTAAATACAAATAAATTTCTTATCAGATACCACGATATTATGAAATCACAATATATTTGGTGTATTTAGGATTCTAAAAATGTTAGCATAAAATATAAAGAGGTGCTGATATGACATATAATAAAGATGATATAGGAGAAAGAATTCAACGAAAAAGAAATTCCTTAAATATAACGCAAGAGCAACTTGCCGAAATGATTAATACTTCTAAAAATACAATATCAAATGTTGAAAGAGGTGAAAACCCTCCAAGCGTTGAATTTATTGTTAATATTTGCAATGTATTAGGCGCAGATCCTAACTATTATATTTTGGGCGAGATACCAAATGAAGATATTGAAAAATATAATAATTGTCTTTTGAAGCTATCATCTTATGAACGAAAATTCATTCAAGGATTGATAGATTATATAATTGAAACAAAAAATAAATAGTTGACACTATTAAGATTAAGTGTTAAGTTACTCTTATCAAAAACTTTTGATAAGAGTTATTTTTTGCGAGGACTTTCATGAAAATTTTAATTTGCGATGATGAATATACTAATTTAGAAGTTTTAAAAAAGCATATTATGGAATACACAGCGGCTCATTGTATAAAAGCTGACATTTATGCTACTGCTTCTTCTAAAGATGTTTTTGAAAGCTCTACTCCTTATGATTTAGCATTTCTTGATATTCAGATGCCTGATATAGACGGCATATCAGTAGCAAAAGAATTGAAAAGCAGAAATCAAAAAGTCGTGATATTTTTCGTAACAGCTTTTGACGAATATCAAGATGAAGCGATGGATTTGCACGCATTCAGATTTTTTGAAAAGCCTTTTGACGCTGGGCGCTTGTATGCCAGCTTGGATAAAGCTTTGCAATATATAGATGAAACTTATATTGATTTATTTTTATATAATGCCGGCGAGGATAAGAAAATACTTGTTGATGATATTGTGTACATCCGAAGAGAAAATAGAAAAATCATTCTTCATACGAAGGATGGAAATGAATATATCACCAGACGCAACTTAAATGAATGGATGGAGAAATTACCTAATACATTTTTTTATTTAGTTCATAAAAGCTTCCTTGTTAATATTCATTACATTACAAAAAATTCCTATTCAAACATAGTATTAGATAATACTATTGAAATTCCCGTTGCATCACGAAAACAAGCTGACTTTCATAAATATTGGTTTCAATATCTTAAAAGGAGATAATAAATGTATAATTTAGCAATATGTTTTACATATTTTATTGAAATGCTTATTTCATATAGCTTTTTCTCTTTAATCGGTGACAGGAAGCATAAAAATTCAATATGCTTTACTATAGGTACATTGTTGTTTTTGAGTGGTGCATTTTTTGATATTATTCTTTCAAATGTCATTTGGTTTAATGCCCTGTATTTTTCTATTATAAATATAGTATTTTCTATTTCTTGTTTCAGAATAAAAATAACAAGGTGTATATTCTACTCTATTCTTTTAGATATATTTCAGACAGCGTTGGAAATTGTATCAATTTCTTTAATATCTATAGTGATCGGTACTGAAGTAAATGCCTATATTGATAAATTATCGTTTTTTGTTATAGACGTTGTTATAAGTAAATCATTATATTTTTTAACCTGCCTTATTGTGACAAGATTTATAAGAAAAGAAAAGGCTGACATAAAATTTCCTGTGGCTTTATATATGTATCCTGTTATTGTAATTGTTACACTATTGATATTTTGGTCTATGTGTACGCATTTTGAATTGAGCTACAATTATCAGCTTTTGTTATCAGGAGTGGTTTTTGCTCTTTTCGCATCTATAGTAATATTATTTATATCCTATCAACAAAGCATAGAAAAAGAAAACATTATTTTTACTTTGAAAAATCAAGTTGAAAAACAGGATATGGATATGAATTATTATAATATTCTTGAAAAGCAAAATGAAAATTTAAGAATATACGCTCATGATACAAAAAATCATTTGAATGCAATTCACAATTTAAATACAAATCCGGAAATAGATGAATATTTAAATAAAATGATTAGCAATTTAAAAAGTTACAGTAGCGTTTGTCATAGTGGAAATCACATGTTAGATGTAATCATCAGCAAATATGTCACCGAATGTGAAATGAAAAAAATGAGCTTCAGTTTTGATGTCTATGTAACTAATTTAAAATATGTAAAAAACAATGATTTGGTAACGATTTTAAGTAACGCATTAGACAATGCAATAGAGTCAGCTGAACAATCATCAGGTAAAACAGTGAGTATATCAACAGATCATATCAACACATATGATGTTATAACTATAATAAATAGTTGCGACAATCCTCCAACGACTAAAGGAAACGATTTGGTAACAACTAAAAAAGACAGTAGTATTCATGGTCTTGGAATTAAAAGTATTCAAAATGTTCTTAAACAATATAACGGAGATTGCCAATGGGAATATGACAAAAATTCACGAGAATTCACATTAATGATTTCATTATTATCACAAATCAAATAGCTAAAAAGTAAAAGGGACTGCTTCACGATTTTTTGTGAGGCAGTCTCTTTTTGCATTTTGACATTATTTCTTTGCATTTTGACATTTGCTATTGTAACAAAACAAGAATTTTGATACATTGATGCTGAAATATAGTATTTGACTATTTGTATAAGGTGGTGATAATCTCAACTTAAAAAGTGACCATAAAAACATATTCATGTTAAATTTATTTTCAAACAAAAAGGAGAATGTAATGAGAAAAAACTTAAAAAGATTTATATCGGTTTTTCTTTCCACAGCTATGGCAGTCACGATAATTCCTTCAACTACCTATGCAATGGAAGAAATTAAAAACGATTATGAATTTTCACCGGATAATGTTTCGATTGAATACGAAATTAAGAGTAAGCGTACAGAAAACTCGAAAACTTATATGACCGATAATGGTGAATATTATCAAGTATCTGCAGGTGTTCCTATTCATAATAAAGTTGACGGTAAATGGGAAGAAATTTCTGAAATTGATAAAAGCATTAAAACTGCAGAAGATGCAGAAAACGCAGTTAGTGAAATTGCTACACAATCTGTATCAAATCCCACAGAAACCGGTTTTTATGAGAGTGAAACATTAACAATGTACACAAACGGCACAGAAAAAAATCCGATGAAAATTGCCGGTTTTAATAAAACATCAAATGGAATTGACAGTTGTATCTATGTTAAGCCAAATATTATTACTGATAAGCAAGTATTTATTAACAATGCAACCTTGAATATTGAAACAGGAACTGTTGATATTGATGACAATAGTAACGAAGTTTCAAATAAAATTGATGTATACAGATTAAAAAATGAACTTGATCATATTCAAAATGTGCCACTATCAACCATTAATGATGTAATTATTGACAAGCAAATGGCAGCTTCTGATACTACCGATGAATGTAAAATAGACATAACATCATATGCACATTACAGTTCATTAGGCTTATACAAAAACACAGGATTGGCTCTCGTGCCATCGTCAGAGAATACATCTATTCAAGTTAAATCTATAGTTTTAGGAATATACTATCGAGAAATCGGCGATGTTGATAAAACTATTGAATCTGAAACTGTAGACTTGGGCAGAGCTGGAACATTATATGTTAACGATTACACCTGTTCTCCTTTAATTGTCAGAGATGATTTAAGTGTTTATGATGAACTTGCACAAGTAAATATTCAAACAATAATCAACCCTTCAGCAATTGATAATAATGCCTCGGACGGAATTAATACTCGTACAAATTATTATAGTATTCTTCAATATGAAAATGGCGAATATTATTGGAAAAACTGCGAAGGTGAATATATATTTTTCGTGCGTAATACCGATAATAAATTTATTGGTTCTAACAGTTCAGGAGATAAATATATATATTAACCTGTGTTAATGATAAAACCGATTATGACAAAATAAAAATAGAAAGCGAAAAAGATAATACTTCATATTATTTTTCTTCAATAGGAACAAATGGTTATGTTACAAAAATCGAATATGTATTTACAGATGAAAATGAAAAACAATATACAAATGAAGTAGGTATTGTTTATGAAAATTCAAACATTTCATATATTACTGATGGTACAAAAAGAAAATACAAATTCAATTATGACAACAATATGCTGACTTCAATCAGTATTTATTACAATAATAACGATACACAGCAGCCTGTAAAAATAAATGACGAGAATATAACAATTCAATATAGTTATGATGAAAATAACAGATTAGAAAAAGTCACTTACCCAGACGGATATTATGTATCATATATTTATGATGAAAATAATAGAATCAGCAATATTAATACATATAGCAATAGTTCTTCAAATGAAGCAACATCTGAATTGACATTAACTTATCAAAACGGAACGACCAAATCTAATATTCTTTCCAAATACACATTAAAAACTGATGATGTCATTTCAAACGAAGTGGAGATAAATTCACCATTAGATAACCCGTATAATCGTGTTTTTTCAGATATATTAAATAATTCAAAGAAAATAATGCATTATGACCAAGATTCAAATCTTATTCATTACAAAAATTACGATGGTCAAGAATATTATTTAAACTACACAAATAATGAATTACAGCATTTGATATACAATGATTCAACTTCTCAAAATATAATCAATAATGGTGGTTTTGAAAGTAATAGTAACTGGACATTAACAGAAGGTGCATCAATTGTAAAAGATGCCCCATTAAAGGAAAACGGCAACACAAATAACGGAGCTATATCGTTTATTGCTAATAACAGAAGTGGAACAGCTACACAAACAGTTAGCGTAACTCCGGGGAAATCATATGTTCTTTCTTGTTCTGCTTATTGTAAACAATCTCTTCCATTTAAAGATGATGGAAGTAATAACAAAAGCAACAACAGATATTATTCTGTAAGAGTTTATGGCGCTGCAAGCGGAAAACTTGTAGGCAAAACATATTTTGATTATAACATTGTCGGTGATTGGCAAACATCAAAATGTGTAATTGATATTCCTTCGACTATCACTAAAGTTAAAATCGAAATAAACAGTTTGAATATGCCGGGAGAATGCTATTTTGACGATCTCAAAATGTATATCGCTACTAAAGATAATGCCCCAAATCCCCCAGAAGATCCAATTCCAAATTATGAAATAATAAGAAACGAATATGGTCAAATTACAGATATTATCAAAACGAGAAGTAATGACGACAAAACTATTGGAAAGCATTACGAGTATGATGATAATACTCATTATAAATCACAAGTTGAAGATGCAGGCAAAACAACATACTACAATTATGATTGTGGCAGTGGTTTGCTTACTTCAAAAGGTAAAAATACAGATGCTTCAAAAAATGCACAATACACTTATAGTGGAATAGGTGCATTAACAACTGTAAAACAGGCAATAACAAATGCTAACGGTGATACTGTTAATCAAACTGTTGATTATAAATATGATACTAATGACAGAATTTCATCAATTTACCATAACAATTCTCTTTACGAATTCAAATATAATAAAAGCGGTAAGCTTGAAAATGTAAGTGTTAAAGAAAGCGATGATAAAATATCAAAAACAGATTATTCTGTTTCCTATGAATACAATATCGATAATGTCGGAAAAGTTACTTTTGGTAATGGTGCAACAATTGAATATGTATATGATGGAAATAATATCACAAAAACCATTTATGATAATGGAAAAAGTGGCAATGACAATGAAAGATATGTTTACGAATACAAATACAACGATGATGGCTCTGTATCAGAAATGACAGACAATATTTCAGGAATCACTACAACTTACACAGAAAACGGTTCGGTTGTTACTAAAGACGGTAAAACAATTTATTCTAACACCGGAAGTAAAATCAATCTATTCGGAACTTCGCTTTCATATTCACAATCGACTTCCACCTCAAAAGACAAATCTAAAAAAACAGTTAATGATAATTATACCGTTTCTTTAACAAAAGGCCCTATTGTAAAAGCTGAAACTGTATTAGATCCTTTTGACAGAACTCTAAGTACTTCTGTAGAAAATAAAGGAACTACCAATACTGACACTCATTACAGATTAACTTCAAAAACAGAATATGTCGACGGTAAAGACAATAGGCAAACAAATCTTGTTTCTCACTATACAACAGAATTGTCAAAGAGAAGTAACAAAATTTTACCAGAAAAATACGGAAACACCCGAATCACTGCTGAATATTTTTATAATTATGATAATGTTGGAAGGGTAACTTCTGTATTTAAAAAATCCACTAATAATATTACATATGCTCCTGCTAATAAAACATCATATTCTTATAATGAAGGTGATTTAGTTCATTATTATAAATACGATGAAGGTGGTCAAGTTTCTTTAGATGTTAATTTAGAAAGCAAAATTGCGACTTTATATTATTATGACAAGGGTGGAAACATCTCTGAAAAGGTAACCTATTCAAAAATATCTGACAGAGATTATTCATATGATTATAATTCAGACACATTAATTTTCACTCCAAAAACTAATGGAGAGACAACAAAATTATATTATAAATCAAATGGTATGACTGATTATCTTACCAGTTATAAAGGCTACAGCATAGAATATGATGCTGCGGGTAATCCTGTAAAATATGCCGGTACAAGTATAAACAATGAACTAGCTGACGGCGATATGACATGGAACGGTAATTTGTTAACATCATTCAAAACCAGTTCTAATTTTTACAAATACACATATGACGGTGATGGTAAAAGAACATCAAAAATTTGCTATACTTCAAATGGTAAAGACTTGGTATCTGAAATTGTATATATTTGGGATGGAGATTTAATTACCGGTTATAGAGCTAAATTTTATGGCGAAGCAGAAGATGGAAATGGAACAGTTCTTTGCTATGATAAAACCATAAAAATCATTTATAACAATAATGAAATTGTTGGAGTTTGTGTTATCTCAAACGAAGGTGAACCTTCAAAAGCAAATAAAACTGCCGCTATTACAGAAGAAGGTATAGAAGCTCTTGATTGGAAGCAATCAGCAAACTATACATTTGTTAAAGACGGTCAAGGAAACATAACTGAAATTTACGATCCTAGCGAAAAAGTGATTATTTCAATGTCTTATGATGCATATGGAAATATAACACCAACGTATATGGGCACATTTATTCAGGATATGGCAAATAAATATAAACCTAGCGGCTCTATATGGGCAGATATAATTCAAAAGATTGCAATTGCATTAGTTGTTTCTTTGTATTTGAGTGGTGTATTTATTAGTGTAGAACAAGGTTTTAAAGGATATATCTACGATGTTGAAACCGGCTTATATTACGGTCAAAAAAGATATTACTCACCTTCTTGGGGTCGTTTCATTAATGCAAGTGATCCAACTACATTAACTGAAGATATAAGTAGTGTTTATAATACGAATTTATTTAATTATTGTGGAAATGATCCTGTTAACAATATTACAAAAACAGGATTTAATGCACCTGATCAGATAATCAGCGATGCTTTTGTTCCTCAATTGGTAAACAGTACAAATAATTTAATTAAAGAAAATCGCTCAACTGCAAAGTACTTTGGAGAAATATCGACAGGACTAGACACTCTTAGTCTTGGCCTGAGAACAACATTAGATGCTGATGCAAAATACTATTGGGATGAAACATTAAACAAGCAAAAAGATGTTGTCGAAAACGGATATGGACTGAACTATATAGAAACTGCTATTAATAAAGATACATCTTCCGTTACTAAGTATTCTGTAGATAAACAAAATACACCATATAAAGTTTCAAAATCGATAGATTAAAATTCAGATACAGATATGTCCACGGACATATCTGTATCATTTAGAAAGTGGTTATAATATCATGAAAAAAATTATGAGTTTAATACTGACATTGGCAATATTCACTTCAGTAATATATCCTTGTCAAAGTGTAATCGCACAGGAAGTAAAGTTAAATAATATCCTTTCTATCGGACGAGATGTAGCAGAAATGTGTGCCGAATATGACAAGTACGATAATTCAGATGATACAACTGTCAGTAACAGACTAATTGTAAAAACAGATAAAACTATTAATGAATATGAGGCTGTCGACAGCATTTATGGTTTTGGATATGCATTTTTACAATATTCAGATAAAAAATCAGCTCAAATGGCAAAAAAAGAATACGAAACCGAAGGGTATATTGTTGATTATGATTCTATGATTACATCATGCAGTACAAACAATAATTATCCACAATATGAAAATTGGCCTAAGGAATGGGCATACGAAGAAACTGATGCAATTTCTACTATTGATTACTACAAATTAAAGGTAAAATCTAATATAAACATTGCAGTAGTAGACAGTGGTATAAATTACAACCACGAATTATTCAAAAATAGAGTTATTCGTACAAAAGTTGATTTTAGTTCTGAAACAACCGGTGACGAAATGGATAGTTATGGTCATGGTACGGCTGTTGCAGGTGCTATTGCCAAAAGCACACCAAGCAATGTAAAATTTGCAAATTATAAGATTTATAATAGTCAAGGAAAAGCCACATCCTCTATGGCATTATCAGCATTTGAATATATCAAACAACTTCCAAACAAACCCGACATAGTAAATTGTTCTATAGCTTTCGAAAGTTCTCTTTTAAGTGTGATAGATGAACTCGTTAATATGGGTATAACAATTGTTGCAGCTGCAGGAAACGAGGGTACGAAAGTTCATTATGAACCCGCCATATTTGACAATGTTATAACAGTTGCTGCAACTAGCTATTATGGAAAGCCATCCTCTTTTTCAAGTTATGGAACACAGGTTGATATTTCTGCACCGGGTGAATATGTTTATACTGCCGATATGAGCGATAACTCCACTTACACCTTTTATAATGGCACTTCTCTTTCAGCACCAATTGTTTCAGCAGCCGCCGCTTATGTATTAATGGAAAATAAAAATTACACACCTGAGCAGGTTAAACAAAAGCTTGTTGAAACTGCAATCCCATTTAAAAAGAGCGATTGCTACAATAAATTGTATGGTGCAGGAATTGTTAATTTTTCCAATATAATCGCCGGCACAAGGTGTAAGGATGTTACTGCTAATTTGCAAAGCGGTGTCTATCGTGATGATATAAATGTTGAACTTAAAAGTGCAAATACACTTGTTGATATTTATTACACAACAGACGGTACTTTACCAAGTAAAACTAATGGCACAAAATATACAGAACCTATCAAATTGACAGAAACAACAAGAATAAACGCAGTAGCTTTTGCAAGAGCAGGAACTCCGTTTCACAGCAAATTCATAACTTTTGATTATTACATATTAAAAGATGGCGAGAGTGAATTTGTTGTAGATGACGGAACCTACTGGTGTGGTATAAAAGCATATCTCGGAAATGATACAAACATTACTATTCCTGATAAAATTAACGGTATTGAAGTAGGCTCAATTAAAGAAGGCTGCTTTAAAAATTCTAATATTGAAAGTGTAACATTACCAAGCAGTGTTACTGCGATTGAACAACAAGCATTTTATGGTTGTGATAATTTAAAAAGCATAAATCTTTCTAATGTTAAATCTATTGGAACCGAAGCTTTCACAAATTGTCCGTCACTTACAGATAACATTGATTTATCTTCAGTAGAAACAATTTCTGAAAGAGGTCTTGCCGGTACATATTTTAAGACAATAAATTCACCTAAATGTACTGATATCGGAGATTCGGCATTTGAAGATTGTGCAATACAGAAAATAGTATTAAACAGTGCAACAAATCTCGGCAGTAATGCATTTAAAGATTGCAAAAATCTTGAAATGATTTATGCTCCAAAAGCAAAAGATTTTGGTGAGTGTTCCGGATGTACAAACTTAAATTTGGTTTTTGTTCCAACGGCAAAAGTTATAGATGTAGCCATACCTAATAATGCAACGATATATTGTTCCGATAAACTGACTTCAATAAATTTTTATGAGGAATATTCAAATTACAAATGTACCATCGTTAGTCCTGAATATACACCTGGACTTCGTGAAGCTAACAGTTATGGATACGGTGATATGTATAATCATATCATCAGTGACAATATTGCACAAAGCATTGGAGCTCAAATCAGAACAAGAGATAATGGTCTGCGATTTGGCTTTGAATTTGATGATAATAATATAGGTTTCGATTTCAAAGACTATGCTGAAAATATTGATTACGGATTTGTTTATACATATGACTCATACGAAGGCAAAAGCGATTTTCAAAAAAATATTGCACTGAGAGCAAATAAGAGTAATGTAAAAGTTAAAACCGCACTTAAACGCACTGTTGACGGCACTGTTTCAACATACAATGCAGTATTTACAGGTATACCTGTGGAACATATCAATGACGAAATATCTGCAAGAGCTTATGTAAATATTGACGGAATGTATTTTTATTCGCCTGTCATTACACGAAGCTACAGCAGTGTTGCAAATGCCGTTTTGAATGATGATACAGTAGAACAAAATATCAAAGACCAAGTTAAATTATCTCTTAATAAGGAGGCATAAATATGAAAGAAAAATATGCAAAGCCGGAAACATTAATTGAAGAATTTTCTGTATTTAATGTAATTACCACAAGTGATTCAGGAGATAATTCACCTGATACAGACATTCCATGGGGTTCATAATGAAAAAAGCAATATTAATTATAATATCTGTTATAGTTATAATTTTTTCTTTTGTCGCTTGTGAAAATAACAGCAGTAGTGAAATAGCAACCACTACTGCTGTTACTGACGAACAAGAAACTACTCATTATTACAAAGCTATTACAGACAAAAACGGAAAATTTGTCACTAATAAAAGTGATGAAACTATCACAACTGAAATATCGGTTAATAATACATCAAAAAATGAAACAACTACTTCATCTAAATCAAACATTAAGCAACCAAATCCTGCAATTCAGAAAAGCAATACTACCACAAATACTTCAATAAACGAGAATACTGCGAACACACAAAATACAAATATAACAAGCACAACACAATCAAAATTGTCAAATTATGAAAATAGTACAAACAGAACTAATACTACCCTATCCCATTCAACAACACATAAGAACACTACGAACATAAAAATAACAACTGTGGCAAAAACTTCACAATCAAGTTCGTCAACACACGAAAGAAATACAAGTAGCTCTAAAACCACTAAACCTAATTCAACAACACACAAAAATACAACAAATACAAAAGCCACAACACAAATCAGTACTACTCAAAAAAGCAGTCAAATCATTACAGATAAAGAAGGTTGGGTAGATAAATGGTATTAATTCTGAATTATAATGAGGTAAAATAATATGAGAAAATCAATTATATTAATATTGTGCTTAATAATTTCGTTATCTTTGATTTCGTGTACTAAAAGTGTCGAAACAATCAATACCACAAACGAAAGCAGTTATTCAAGTAATGATAATGCTAAGAAAGAAAGTACAACTAAACCAAGCAGCAACTCTAATGAACAAAACGAGAAAAGTATAACATCATTATATGTTTCCTATGGTGGAATTAAAATAGATATTACTTCTGACAAAGATGAAATTGACGAAATAGTTGCAGCAGAAAAAAGTTCAAAAATCCCTGAAACAAAATTAGTAACTATATTTGCCAATGTGTTTGCAACATATGATGACAATTCGCATAACCTTTTTGGAACAATTTATATAGGAGAAGATAATTGCTATTATTTGAAATTCAAAAATAGCAATATAGAAGGTGCTGCATTTAAATTTCCAGATGAATCAATTTCAAATTCATTATCTTAATATTTCACCAACAAATCTATATATCAATATCAAAACACAATTAGAAAGATTTTATAGTTATGTTCAAGAATTCATTATTAAAAAGTCATTATAGCAATCAACAAGCAAAGAATATTAAATATCCCGTTCTTTCAGTATTAAATATTCATTTTTTGGACAATCTTCAAAAACTAATTTTAAAATGTGGAAACCCACTTAAAATTGAAAAATCGAATGATCATATATGCGTTTACTACAATATATTCATATTTGAAACAAATGTATTAATGTGTTGTAATTTGGATAAAAATAAACTATGTTTTGTAAATTTTGCGGCAGAAAAAATATCAAAAGAATTTATATATAATTTTGAAAATGAAATTAATAATGATTTGATGGAAACATCAGTAATTTATGAATTCAATGGTAAAAAACATTGGGAATTAACGGATGGGGTATCACATAAACTTATTACCATGTCATTTCAAAACGATAAAATTAATATTGATATGAAATTTTTCAATAATTAATTATTTTAAACCAACAAAAACATATACACGATAATTGAAAGGAAAATCAAATGAATAATAAAAACAATAATTCTAACTACAAAACATTTTGCAATTTTAAATATGTAAAAAATTTAGGCAATTACGATTTTGCCGCAAAAGATTCGCCATTTACGATTAAAGATTCCGGTATGACCGTGCCTGATGGAACAGCGTATTTTTGCTTTAATGAAAATGATGTCGAATATATAGTTTTAAAATCAATTTTTAAAGATATCTTTTCTGCTAATGCTTACATTAACATTAATGGAAAACGCAAGCTTATTGGCTATGCTGAATTTTACAATTTAGATAACAAAAATGTATACGTAGATTATTTTTCTGTAAATGAAGATTACAGAAAACAAGGAGTTGGTGGTAATATACTTTTAGCAATGATATTGATTGAATACAATGTTTTGAAAGAGGCTAATATATATGTTCACTCATACGCAAGTTCAACCTCAATAGATAATCAACTTACTCAAGTCGAGCTTGATAAGTTCTATGAAAAATATGGGCTTAAATGTTGCGATAATGAAGAGGGTGCTTTTAAATCTGAACCGGTCGGACAAACAATCAGAGAAAATTTAATGTATTCGAGAGAACTCGCAAAGAAAAAAGCTTTAAGCAAATAATATTATTGACAATTTATAATACCAATAAAAAACAAAAGTTCTCTCTTGTATCAAATATATCAAGGGAGAACTTTTCATATTACCGTTAATAATGAATCGCAAAAACGTCAACTAATATAAATTGATTGTCAATAAATTTCTATTTATTAGCAATAATGTTTTCAATTATTTTTCCAACATTTGATGTGATAGTATTATGACTACAATCAATATTTTGATTAATGTGTTTTTCTTGATTTATTGCCGTATTTAAAGATAGCACTAAACTTTTAACTTTTTTGCTTGATTTTGGATTAAAGCCAAACGTTTCAAAAAACAAGTTGTTTACATATCTTTTTTTACTTCCATCATCTCTTTCAACCCATTCATTAGATATAATTTCAGATTCAACAGGTTCTATTATTTGAGACAAAGAATTTTCTTTATGTAGAAGTAAAAACAATTCAAAACTTGGATTTGTTAGTGCTAGCAAATAACCTTTTTCTCTTGCCTCACTTACTACAGAATCAAAAGCTGATTGATTATTTTCATAAATATCCAAATCAAAAACCAGTACAATTTTATCAAATTTAGCGTCAAAAATCTCCTTATAATCTTTTACAAATTTATCAGCTAGTTCTATAAGACATTTCGGTGCAGATTTACCTTTATCATTTTTTGTTTTTTTCAAAAAATATAAATGCACATTTGATGATATACCTAATTCTTTTTTTAATTCGATAAGTTTTTCAAAATAATATCTTTCTGTATTTTTACCTTCACAAAGAAAGAAATATTTTCTGAAAGGATCGATTTGTTCTGATTCATTAGAATATCTCTTTCTCCAATCACTAGTATAAATTCTAATTGGTGCCATAATTAATCCTCTATAAACTTAAAATTCGAAAAAACCGGAATTGCTCCATATCTTCCTTCTAAATACGATTTGCTCAATTTTTTATCATATCTTTCTTTAAATCTATCAAGCGAATATACACGGCTTCTATTATCTTTATCTCTTTCTACAAACCAAATTTCATCACGCCTAAATAAATTTTGATCCATAATAGAAGATTCGTGAGTTGTTATAACAAGTTGAACATTATCGCCGCAATGAATTTTATTAAACATATCAATAAAATGCGAAGTAAGTTTAGGATGTAAACTTCTTTCCATTTCATCAATTACATATACCTTATCCGTTGTCTTATTAAGAAGCATATCAATAAGTTCAAATAAACGCCGTGTTCCATCAGATTCTTCCTTAAAAGTAAAACCGTAAAAAGAATTGCCATGTTTTAATTGTAAAGTAGTTATTGTTGGCTCCTCTCCATTAACAACTTCAATATTATAGAAACTGTTTTGTCCACGCATTGAAATTCTAACAGTCTTATCATTGTTATATTCAGATCTTTTCTTTAATTCATTAATGATATCTTCAAATATAGGTTTTGGCAATTCATTTGCTAACTCTTCAATTGTTGTTTTCTCAATTTTAATATCACTGATACCAGTATCAAAAGTTCTTATTAGCGCTGTAATGTCCGATAAAGATACTTCATCATAATAATTTTCTAAATTGGTTATTGATGATTGTGGTGTACAAACCGTAATATTATTCACAATCCATTCATACGTTTCTTTAAAAAATGACAATTTTGTATCGGAATTGTATTTTTTACCTTTATTCATAAATGATAAAAAAAGAGAATTTGAGCACTCATCAAAATCGTCCATATAAGTGTCAAGTTTTAATTTATCATTAGCTGTTCGAGATACATTATCTCCTATAATTGGTTTATTTCCTTTTTCCCACTCATAAAGAATAGCCATTGAGCCATTTTGATGTAATTCATATAACCACTCACTTTCAATTGTTCGCTTATTCAAAATTGATTTAAAACCATAAGCATATATTTTTTTACCAATTGAAAATTGAATTTCAAAAAGACTTTCTTTATTTATATTTTCTTTATTGTTTTTGCAGAACAAATTAGTTGCTTCCATAGGGATGTTGTTTATTAAGCAATATTTAATAAACGAAAAAATCTCAATTAAATTTGATTTACCTGAAGCATTAGCACCATAAATAACTCCATATTTTAGCACATTAATCGAAGTCATTAAATTAATCTTGTGTTCCAAATTTTTTCTTGTTTTACTAGAAGAAATCATAGATAAAGAAGTTTCTTCTTCAAACGATTTAAAATTACTAGCTGAGATTTTAATTAACATATGCGTATTCCCCTTGTTATTTATTACAATATATTATACAATCAGCAACATCAAATTGCAACAGAAATTTGCTTATTAAGAGTTTTTTTCTCTAAATAGGCAAACAATATTTTTCAATTATATATTCTTTCATAAAATAGTATAGTCTAAATATTCAAATTTTATATTTCAATTAAAGATGCCATAATACATCACAAATAAATATATAATCATATACAATAATATATATGATTATTAAAAATCTATATTGCTATTGCTAATTTAATAATTCACACTAACTCCTTTCCATTCTCGAAGCCCCAAGCAAAGCCTTTGTAAGTTTCAACCCAACTTTCAAGGCTTTGTATTTTTATTTCACCGATATTGTGAGCGACCATACCGTTGCCGATATAGATACCGACATGCCCGTATTTGCTTGATGAATAGCCGTAAACAGTTGCACCGACGGGAATTTGAGAAAAGTCATTTGATACTGCCCACATATCTGCCGCACATAAAGCACAGTGAGCAGAACCTCTTGAACCTGTAACAGCTTGATATACATCTGCAACCCAAGCCTGACAGTAACCCGAACGGGCAGAAATACCGTATTTAGCCGAGTTTGTGGCTACTGCAACTATTTTCTTCTGCGTGTCATTAACAGCTTCATTTGAAAAGTCAAGGTCTTTAATGTCAATACTGCCACCACCCGATACTCCGCCGATGTTGTAAATAAGTGACGCCCAAAGATTGTTGTTTTTGTCACTCATCAATTCGGCTAAATATTTCTTTTGAGTATCATTGAATGAGTAAGTAGCTGACATATCCTCGGCAGTCTTGCCGGACAAGGTTATTACAAGATATGTCTTTTCAACTTGCTCTGTTGTTTCGACTGTATTCCCCTGCCCGTCGGTTGATTCTTTCGTTACCGTTTCTGTCCGTGTTTCAACTGACTTTGATATGTTGTTCATATCCCAAAAGATTGATGATAAAATTGCCTTTTTGTTTTCGTCAACAGTTGCAATTTCCATAGGGTTGTTTTCATCGGTAGTAGTCTTAACTGCGTAAATAGATAAAACATCTTTCCAATTAGAGCGACTGCCGATTACTTCTACTCCGTCAAAACTGCCCGATGATTTAATTTCGTCAATCATGTCATCAAATTCATTGTTGATTTGTTGAATTACTGAAGTTATGTTCATACCACTTTGCGATGTTTCACTTGAAAAGAATATACCGTAAAATGATGAACATAAGGCAGCTACAAGGCATATTAAGATGATTATGACAACAGATACCCAACCGCCTGCAATAATCGCATTAACAAGTGCCTTGGTGCTTTCAATCATAGTTTTGATGGTTCTTTTAGTTGCTATTGCAGCTTTCTTTGCACCTTTGGCAGATTGCTTTGCCGTTTCTTTAGCTATTTGAGATGATTTGTTAATGGCTTTTGCTGTGTCTTTCGCAGATTGTTTGCTTGATTTGATGATAGGTTGTTTTGATTTAACGGCAGATACGGTTTCTTTTGTTTTGACACTCCTTGCACTACGCACTTTGTTTTGAACATTTTTTGGTGTGTTTTTTGATACAATATCGTCGGTCTTAACTGTATCATCAGGTGTTTTGGGTGTATATCTATCAGGGTTATTTATCTTGCTTTTATCTTTTTTAATCTTTCTTTTTGCTCGAACTTCTTCAATAGATTGTTCGAGCTTTTTTGTATTCTTAACGGTTTCGTTTACACTCTTTTGACCTTGCTTGTTGAAAAGATAAACTGCGTCCTCCGAAACACTTTTAGCATTGTCCTGAACTTTATCAATAGCATAATTAACAGGGCTTTCGGAATTATCGCTGACATTTTCCGATATCTTTTCTTTTGCTTTTAAAGCTATCCCTTTAGCCTTTTCTGTTGCTATGCCGAGATTATCGGCAGTTTTAAGACTTTTCTCGGCAACCTTTTTAATTTCAATCTCGCTCATATCACTTCACCTTTTTTGCAACTACTACAAGCCTGCCGTTTTCTTGACTGTATTCGCAAGTAGATAGCGTTATTAACTTATCACCGTAGCCGCAAGATACATCGGTATTGTAGTATTCGCTTTCTTTGCATTTTGAAATATACGAATTAAATTCATCGGAAGAATCAAAAACGGTATAATCTTGATAATCGAATTTGCTCAGTGTGGTTTTGAATACACATACAACCTCATACTTTCCTAAATCTACAAGTGTATCAAAATAAATGTATTTGTGTTTTTTATAAAACTCTTTTGATTTGTATTTGCTTAAATCACCGAACATAGTGTTATCTCGCATATTGTGGCCGTAGATAACTATGTTGTCGGTAGATTTCATAGTATCGCTTTTATCACTTAAATACGGTGTGCCGTAATATGAATACTCTTTATTAAAATTACGGTGTAAATAGTAATCAGGCGTACTGCTTTTCATAACAGGATAATTTATGTGCGTACCGTCAATTTTTATCCAACCTGCAAAGTCAGGATTTTCCGTGTTCAATTCAATATATCTTTTAAGCTTCTCATCCGTATAATCAAAGCTGTCATCTTCAACTTGAACAGATGAAACAATATTTTCAAATACTTCATATTGCTTTTTATCCTCAACAGTTTCTTTGACAACAAAGTACATACTGATTGAAAACGCAGATATGAAGAATACGAGTAAAATAACAAAAACAGATTTTTTCATAATATATCCTCCTAAAAAATGAGAGAGGCTAAATAGCCTCTCCCGGTTTAGATGTCATTAACTTGTAAAGCTGTGTATCCTTCGGAAACTTGTTTACAAACGGCACAAGGTTACTGCCTATCTTCATAAGACCTTGACCTGCGTCCTTGTTTGTAAAATACTGCGTTTGATTAGGCGTAATTTCAAGGAGTCTTGAAAGCTCGAGCACATCACTTGCTTTTTGATTAAGCATAATAACGAACTCGGAATTTGATACCATAGTTCTTGCCGTGTTGCTTTCAAGCATATCTCCCACATTCTGTGTAATGCCTATCGCAAACGCTCCGTATTTTCTTACTCGTTTCCAAATACGGTAAAGAAATTTAGCCGTATATTGATGAGCAAAAAGCAAATACATCTCATCAATAAAGATATATGTTTGTCGCCTTTTTTCTCTGTTTGAAGTAATCTTGTTTAAAAGATTATCAAGTACGATAAGCATACCTACCGGCAGAAGTGAATCGCCGAGTTCAAGAATGTCATATGATATGAGCCTGTTGTTAATATCAACATTGGTAGGCTGTGCAAAAGTGTTAAGCGAGCCGTCGGTAAATAACTCAATGGCAAGCGCCAAATCGTGTGCCTCGCTTTCCTTTTGCTTTAGCAGTTCTTCTCTGAAATCTTTAAGAGTAGGTTGCTGTGTGCTGAAATTGTTTTTAATATATCCGTCATAAACATTCTTACAGCATCTGTCAATGATGGACTTGTCTTTAGCGTCGGCAGATGTACCGAGCAACTGTTCGCAAAGGGACATAATAAATTCCGACTTAGTAGTTACTGGATTGCCCTCATCTTCATAGTTTGCATTCATATCCATGGCGTTAATATGGTTTGGTGAATTTGCAGATATGTTGATTACCTCTCCGCCAAACGCTTTAACAAGAGCGTTGTATTATTCCGATAGGTAACTTTTTGAAGTAATCTCCAAGTTTTCCCCCGGTCCACACT
>CAVKLC010000020.1:0-37093 GCA_963657005.1 bacterium
ATCTCCTTTTGGAGTTCTTGCAGTCATCTTTTTTTCAGACTGTTTTTTTACAGCCTCTGTCAGTTTACTGACCGATGATGTGGAAAGAGACCGAATATGAATATTCTACACCTCATCCGTCAACTATCGTTGCCACCTTCCCCTCAAGTGGAAGGCTATAAACATTATTTACTCATAATCTTTAATCTTATCAACTTTACTTTCTCCGAGTATTATTATCCCGTGGTCGTAAAGCATTTGAGCCGCAATGCCGTTGCCATATGTTAAGTTGCCACTGAATGTTCCGTCATAAATTTTGCCAAAACCACACGACGGGCTTCTTTCTTTAAGCACGGCTATTTGGCAAGCGCTTTCCTCTGCCACATAAAGTGTTTTTTCAGCGCCGTCATAAAATTTATCCGTTAAGTCTTCGCCGTTTTTTGAATAAACTTTGCCGTCTTTTATTTCGCTCGGGACTCTCGGGGTAGGGAGGTTTGCAAAAGTTTCCGGGCAAACGGGTATGAGCGTATGCTTTTGCCCAAGTTTGATTACTTCTTCGCACTTATTGTTTCCACCGTTATATTTGCAATTTTCACCGAGTAAACACGCACTTACAAGAATTTTCATCTACTTTCTCCTTTTTGCAAGAATTATAAAAAATACCAAAACAAACAACACTAATAATATTGCAAAAATAAATACCAAAACTTTTCCGATAATCGGAAGTTTTCCGGCTATGCCGATTATTCCTGCAATTATCATAAAAACAATTACAAATATTGCAACGATTAGTGCATTTTTCTTGTTATCCATAATATCACCGATGTTATATTATCATAATTTTTTAAATAAGTCTATATCGCCTTGTAAAGCATATTTCTTTACAACTATGCAATGTATACAAATATAACACCGCTACTATACATCTTTTTTGAACTAACTAAAGAAAATATTAAAATTTGGTGTCAAATCAAAAAGAATAGTTGCAAAATTTGTAATTTAGTAATAATATATTAACACATTATAAAAAGTTTATTTCGGTGGTACAAAGTATGGATTTGTTAAAACAAAAGATATTAGATGAAGGCGAAGTTTATGAGGGCAATATCCTCAAGGTTGACGGCTTTTTAAATCACAGAATCGATATTCCTTTTATGCGTGAGATTGCTAAGGAATTTCATCGCTTGTTTAAGGACGATAATGTTAACAAAATTCTTACTATCGAAGCGTCAGGCATTGCTATCGGTGCGCTTGTAGCCGAAGAGTTCGGTTGCCCACTTGTTTTTGCTAAAAAAACAAAGACAAAAAACATTGCCGGTGATGTATACACTTCAAAAGTTGAAAGCTTTACTCACGGCACTACATACGATATTATTGTTTCAAAACGATTTCTTGATGAAAATGACAGAGTGCTTATTGTTGATGACTTTCTTGCTATCGGCAATGCGCTCAACGGTCTTATTGACCTTGTTAATGACAGCGGTGCTTCACTTGCAGGTTGCGGCGTTGTAATTGAAAAAGGTTTTCAGCACGGCGGCGATAAGCTCAGAAGCGAGGGCATCAAGGTTGAATCTCTTGCTATTGTTGAAAGTATGGACCATGAAACCGGTAAGGTTTATTTCAGAGATTAATCGTTTTTTATTTTTATTTTTGGTTATTCGGTGTTTCCACCTTATAATAAATTGATTTATTTGTACGGAGGTAAGACAAATGAAACTCACAAAGAAAATTCTTGCAGTTGTTCTTTCAGTTCTTTTTGTTGTAGGCATGTTCGCAGGCTGCTCATCAAACAAGGACAATAACGACTCAAAAGAATCAACAAGCCAATCTGCTAAGTCAGACATCAAGGTAGGATTTATTTTCCTTCACGATGAGAACTCAACTTACGATAAGAACTTCATCACTGCTGCTGACGAAGCTTGTAAGACACTTGGCATTGCTGACGAAAACAAAATTTACAAAACAAACATTCCTGAAGGTCAAGAATGTGCTGAAGCTGCTGAAGACCTTGTTGACAAGGGATGTTCAATCATCTTCGCTGACAGCTTCGGTCACGAACCATATTTAATCGAAGTTGCTCAGAAGTATCCTGATGTTCAGTTCTGTCACTCAACAGGTACAAGAGCTCATACAGAAGGCCTTGACAACTATCATAACGCATTCGCTTCAATCTACGAAGGCAGATATCTTGCAGGTATCGCTGCAGGTATGAAGCTTAACGAAATGATTGCTAACGGCGACTTTAAAGAAAACGAAGCTAAAATCGGTTATGTAGGTGCTTATACTTACGCAGAAGTTATTTCAGGTTACACATCATTCTTCCTTGGCGCTCGTTCAGTTTGCCCAAGCGCTACAATGGAAGTTCAGTTTACAGGTTCTTGGTATGATGAAACAGCTGAAAAAGAAGCTGCTAATACTCTTATCGCTAACGGCTGTAAGCTTATCAGCCAGCACGCTGACTCAATGGGTGCTCCTACAGCTTGTGAAAATGCAGGTGTTCCTGATGTATCATACAATGGTTCAACAGCAAGTGCTTGCCCTAACACATTCATTGTTTCTTCAAGAATCAACTGGGCTCCTTACTATGAATATGCAATCAAAGCTGTTATGAACGGCGACAAGATTGACGCTGACTGGACCGGTACTCTTGCTACTAACTCAGTTCTTCTTACAGATTTAGGCGACGCTGCTGCCGAAGGTACTCAGAAGGCTATCGACGAAGCTAAGGCTAAGCTTGAAGATGGTTCTCTTCAGGTATTCGATACTTCAACATTTACAGTTGACGGCAAGAATCTTGATAGCTACAAGGCTGATGTAGATACAGATGAAGCTTACACAGCTGATACAGAAGTAATTGAAAACGGTGCATTCCAGGAATCAAAGTTCCGTTCAGCTCCATATTTTGATGTTAAGATTGACGGTATTAAGCTTCTTAACGAAAAAATGTAATTAAATTATAATTAGTTATAATTTATAAGTGAAACCCGTGGCCATACCCTAAAAAGTATGGTCACGGTAGTATTTGTTTTAAGTGATATAAATTTTCCGGAGGACGGTATGAGTGATACTTTTGCAATTGAATTAAAAGGCGTCACCAAAGTATTCGGGCAGATTGTTGCAAACAAAAATGTTAATCTGCAAGTAAAAAAAGGTGAGATTTTAGCCGTTTTGGGCGAAAACGGAAGTGGTAAAACCACTCTTATGAATATGCTTTCGGGCATATATTTCCCTGACGAGGGTCAGATTTATGTAAACGGTGAAGAGGTAGTTATCAAATCACCGAGAGATGCGTTTAAATACGGCATCGGTATGGTGCATCAGCATTTTAAACTTGTTGATGTTTTTACTGCTACTGAGAATATAGTTCTCGGTATTAATGACAAGCAAAGATATAATATTAAAAAAGCCGAAAAGAAAGTAAAAGAAATTACAGATAAATACGGCTTTGATATTAACCTTGAAAGCAAGGTTTACGAAATGTCTGTTTCAGAAAAGCAGACTGTTGAAATTGTTAAGGTGCTATACAGAGGTGCGCAAACTCTTATTCTTGACGAGCCTACCGCTGTACTTACACCGCAAGAAACTGAAAAATTATTTGATGTTTTGCGTCGAATGAAAGATGACGGAAAGTCAATTATTATAATTACACATAAACTCCACGAGGTTATGTCACTTACCGACAGAGTTGCTGTTTTGCGTAAGGGTGAATATATCGGCACAGTAAATACAAAGTCTGCTACCGAACAATCACTTACTGAAATGATGGTCGGTAAAAAAGTATCACTTAATATTGAAAGAACCGAACCTGTCAATCCTGAAAACAGAATTGAACTTAAAAATGTTACAACTCTTAATGCCGAGGGTGTTAAGGCGATTGATAACCTTTCGTTTGATATCAGAAGCGGTGAAATTTTCGGTATTGCGGGCATTGCCGGCAGTGGTCAAAGGGAACTTCTTGAAACCATAGCAGGTCTTCAAAAGCCTGAAAACGGTGAAATTATTTATCATTCACCTGAGGGCGAAACTGTAGATTTAAGGGCTAAAACTCCTACTCAAATTAAGGAACTCGGTGTAAGGCTTTCGTTTGTGCCAGAGGACAGACTTGGTATGGGTCTTGTCGGTAATATGGATATTATCGATAATATGATGCTTCGTTCATATAAAAAAGGCGCTACTGCTTTTCTTGACCGTAAAGACCCTAAAAAGCTTGCCGAAAGAATTATTGAAAGTTTGGAAGTAGTTACTCCCGGTGCTACAACCCCTGTAAGAAGACTTTCAGGCGGTAATGTTCAAAAGGTACTTGTCGGTCGTGAAATTGCGGCTAACCCAAAGGTTCTTATGGCGGCTTACCCTGTAAGAGGTCTTGATATCAACTCCTCTTATATGATTTATAATCTTCTTACTAAGCAAAAAGAAAACGGCGTTGCTGTTGTATTTGTCGGCGAAGACCTTGATGTTCTTGTTGAGCTTTGCGACAGAATTATGGTTATCAACTCCGGTAAAATTACCGGTATAGTTGACGGCAGAACCGCTACTAAGGAAGAAATCGGTTTATTAATGACTAAAACGGAAAGGGAGGATGCGTAATGAGTAATAAGCAAAAAGTTCACGAGCCTCTTTTTCATATAAGCAAAAGAGCATCAATGCCATGGTATTTTTCTTGGCTTATCAGAATCGGTTCAATTCTTGCCGCTCTTATTGTCAGCGGTATTGTAACAATGATTTTAACACATCAAAACCCTATCAGCGTTTACGCAACTATGATTGACGGCGCTTTCGGTACACCAAGAAGAACTTGGAACCTTTTCCAAAGTCTTGCTATTCTTCTTTGCGTTGCTCTTGCGTTAACTCCTGCGTTTAAAATGCGATTTTGGAATATCGGCGGTGAGGGTCAGGTGCTTGTCGGCGGTCTTGCTACTGCCGCTTGTATGATTTGCCTCGGCGGTAAAATTCCTAATACGCTTCTTATCATCGTTATGATTGTTGCAAGTATGCTTGCAGGCGCAATTTGGGCAGTTATTCCTGCTGTGTTTAAAGCTCAGTTTAACACAAATGAAACTCTTTTCACCCTTATGATGAACTATGTTGGTATTCAGCTTGTATCATATTTCGTTATGGTATGGGAAGTGCCAAAGGGTTCAGGTAAAATCGGTATTATTAATCAAATGAACCACGCCGGTTGGCTTCCTCAGCTTGGTAATTATGAATATTTGCTCAATATTCTTGTAGTTCTTGCTCTTACAATATTTATGTATGTTTACCTTAAATACAGCAAGCACGGCTACGAACTTTCGGTAGTAGGTGAGAGTGAAAATACTGCTAAATATATCGGTATCAATGTTAAAAAAGTAATTATCAGAACAATGCTTCTTTCAGGTGCGATTTGCGGTATTGCAGGTCTTCTCCTTGTCGGCGGCACTGACCATACTATTTCAACAACTACTGCCAACAACCGTGGCTTTACTGCTATTATGGTTTCTTGGCTTGCTAAGTTTAACCCGATTTATATGGTGCTCACTTCGCTTCTTCTTGTATTTTTCGATAAGGGTGCTGCTGAAATTGCTACCGTATACGGTCTTAATGAATCATTCAGTGAAATTATTACCGGTATAATTCTTTTCTTCATTATCGGTTGCGAATTCTTTATTAATTATAAGATTAATTTCTGTAAAGCACATAAGGAGGGTAAATAATATGTTTTCTTTTTCAACTTTAGTAACATTTATCCAGCGTGCTATTTTGCAGGGTATCCCTTTGCTTTACGGTTCAACCGGTGAAATTCTTACTGAAAAGTCGGGCAACCTTAACCTTGGTATTCCAGGTATTATGTATGTCGGCGGTATCAGCGGTGTTATCGGTGCTTTCCTTTATGAAGATTCGATGGGTACTAATGCTCTTAACCCGTTTCTTGCTGTTTTAATTCCGCTTTTGTGCACAGTTTTGGGTTCGCTTTTGACCGGACTTATCTATTGTTTCTTAACCGTAACCCTTCGTGCTAACCAAAATGTAACCGGTCTTGCAATTACAACTTTCGGCGTTGGTTTCGGTAACTTCTTCGGCTCTTCTCTTGTTAAGCTTACAGGCAGTGATGTTCCGTCTGTTGCTCTTACGAGAACGAGCGCATTTTTTACTAAGAAGCTTCCTTTTGCTGAAACTACCGGCTGGTTTGGTAAGATTTTCTTCTCTTACGGTTTCCTTGCTTATGCGGCAATTATCATTGCTTTCTTGGTTGCGTTCTTCCTTAGAAGAACTCGCGGCGGTCTTCATCTTCGCGCTGTTGGTGAAAACCCGGCAACAGCCGATGCGGCAGGTATCAGCGTATCTAAGTCAAAGTATCTTGCTACTTGTATCGGTAGTGTTATTGCAGGTCTTGGCGGTCTTTTCTATGTAATGGACTACGCTAACGGCGTTTGGTCAAACGAGGGCTTCGGCGACAGAGGTTGGCTTGCAATCGCACTCGTTATCTTTGCAATTTGGAAACCTGATTTAGGTATTTTAGGTTCTATCCTTTTCGGCGGTCTTTATATCGTTTATCTCTTTATTCCGGGTCTTAAAATGAGCACTCAGGAACTTTTCAAAATGCTTCCTTATATTGTAACTATTATAGTTCTTATTATTGTGAGCGTCAGAAAAAAGAGGGAGGATCAACCGCCAGCATCTCTCGGTCGTTCATATTTCCGTGAGGACAGATAAATCAATTTATTGTTTTTGAAGGCACTGATTTTTTCAGTGTCTTTTTTTTTACTTCGTGGCTGCAAATATTGTTTTCTACTCAAATATTTTATAAATTTAAAAAAAGCTCTTGACCTAAAGTGAACTTTAGGTGTTATAATGTTTACAAGCTCAAAAATCGGGTAATAATTAATTTGAAAGGAAATGAAAAATGTATCTTGAAAAGATTAATTCGCCAAAAGATTTGAAAAATTATTCTGTTGATGAAATGAACGAACTTGCGAAAGAAATGAGAACTGCTCTTCTTAAAAAGCTCAGTATTCACGGTGGACATTGCGGTCCTAATTTCGGTATGGTTGAAGCTACAATAGCGCTTCACTATGTTTTTAATTCACCTGTTGATAAATTCGTTTTTGATGTATCTCACCAAACTTATCCTCATAAAATGCTTACCGGCAGAGCATACGGTTTCCTTGACGAAAGCAGATATGACGATATCACCGGCTACAGCTGTCCGCAGGAAAGCGAACACGATTTCTTTACAGTCGGTCATACCTCAACCTCAGTCAGTCTTGCTTGCGGTCTTGCAAAAGCGAGAGATTTAAAGGGCGACAAGGAAAATGTTATCGCAGTTATCGGCGATGGTTCTCTCAGCGGCGGTGAAGCACTTGAGGGTCTTAATGTTGCCGCAGAACTTGACAGTAATTTTATTATCGTAGTTAACGATAACGATATGTCTATCGCTGAAAATCACGGCGGTATGTATCAAAATCTTAAACTTCTTCGTGATACCGACGGTAAAGCAGAATGTAATTTGTTTAAGTCAATGGGTCTTGACTATGTTTTTGTCAAGGACGGTAACGACCTCAATTCTCTTATTTCTGCATTTGAAAGTGTTAAGGATACCGATAAGCCTGTTGTAGTTCATATTGTAACTCAAAAGGGTAAGGGTTTTGCTCTTGCAGAAGAAAATAAGGAAAATTGGCACTGGTGTATGCCATTTGATATTGAAACAGGTAAATCAAAATTCAATTTTGACGGTGAAGATTACAGCAGTATAACAGTTGATTATCTCCTTGATAAAATGAAAAAAGATGAAAAGGTTGTTGCAATTACATCCGCTACCCCTGCTGTTTTTGGTTTTACTGAAGATAAAAGAAAACTTGCAGGCAAGCAGTTTGTTGATGTGGGTATTGCCGAAGAAACAGCCATTGCTCTCATTTCCGGTATTGCGGCAGGCGGCGGTAAACCTGTTTACGGTGTTTACAGCACATTCATCCAAAGAACTTACGACCAGCTTTCGCAAGACCTTTGCATAAACAATAACAGTGCAACAATTATCGTTTATGCCGCTTCCGTTTTCGGTTTGAATGATGTTACTCACCTCGGCATTTATGATATCCCTATGATGTCAAATATTCCGAACCTTGTTTATCTTGCACCAACAACTAAGGAAGAATATCTTGCAATGCTTGATTGGAGTGTTGAGCAAAACGAACACCCTGTTGCTATTCGTATTCCTTGCTGTGAATATGTTTCAACTGGTGAAAAGATTACTAAGGATTTTAACATTCTTAATAAATACGAAGTTAAAGAGCAGGGCAGTGATGTCGCATTTATCGGTCTTGGTACTTTCTATCCTCTCGCTGTTGAGGCTGCTAAGCTTTATGAAAAAAAGACAGGAACTGAGGCAACTGTTATTAACCCTTATTATATTACAGGTGTAGACAGTGAGCTTCTCACTTCTCTTAAATCAAACCACAAAGCAATTGTAACTCTTGAAGACGGTATTCTTGACGGCGGCTTTGGTGAAAAAATTGCCCGTTTCTACGGCGACAGTGATGTTAAGGTCCTTAACTTCGGTCTTAAAAAAGAATTCCTTGACCGTTATGACCCTATGGAAATTCTTAAAGAAAATCATCTTACAAAAGAACAAATCGTAGACGATGTTCTTAATTTAAAATAATATAACACCTCGGACATAATTATATTTGTCCTCAAAATAAAAGGCTTTACGATTAATTTCGTAAAGCCTTTTTTGTCGTAAAAATATTGTGGTGGTAAATACTGTTAGCCATAAATTTTTGAATTTGCTTTATTTGTTTTCCTTGCTTCTTTTTTCAACAATATGGTCGTGAACTTTGTCCGCAAGGTCACCGTGAAGCTTAAACTTCTTTGAAAATACAATAAGTGAAATCAAAATAAGAATAGGCGGTATACCAAAGCAAATTATACCGATACCGGCTTTCGTGCTCTCATTAATAGCTTTTGTAGCACTTGTAATTTGCTTGTTGTAACCCATAATTGCAAGACCGCCGAAAAGAACGATAGTCTGAATAGTGTAAGCCATTTTCTGCAAAAAGCCTTTCATAGAAAATGTGATTGATTCGTTTCTTTCGCCGTTCTTGTATTCGCCGTAATCAACAATGTCTGCAAGGAAAATTGTCTGACCAACAAACATTGCCGCAATACCGGTTGAAGAAATTATGTATGCAATGTCAAGCGCAATAGTGATTTTGAGAACCGGACCGAAGATATACATAAGTATATAGCCGATAATAGTCGCAATAAGAGAAATTTGATAAATTTTCTTCTTATTCATCCATTTTGAAAGAACAGGGATAACAACAAGACCTAAAACAGAACCGACTGCACCGATAGTTTGGAAAAGACTCTGAGCTTTAGGTTCGCCCAAAACATCAGAGAAGTAGTAAACTGCAGTACCTGAAGTAAGATACCAACCTGCATTAGAAAGCATTGCAACAACCATAAATACCACAAGCTGGTCATTATGCGCAATTACATAGAAAATCTTTTTAAACGAAAACTTTGTTTTTTCGCCGTAAACAACATTTTTTTCTTTTGTTGAAAGAACGCAAATTGTTGAGAAAAGCACAAGCATAATGCCGCAAATACCTGCCCAGCGAGAAAAACCCGATGCACTGTAACCCTTGTCAGTTGTCATACCGTCTGAAAGCATAGGCAAAATGATAGGTGTTGCAACAGTAATAATGCCTTGACCCAAGCCGCTGAAAGTTCTTGCAACGGTTGAAACGAGGTTTCTGTCCTTAGGGTCGGATGTGAATGACGGCACCATACTCCAATACGGAATGTCAGCCATTGTGTTCGTCATACCCCAAAGGATATACATAAAGCCGATATATATGTATAGTTTAGTTCCGCTCATACCGAAGCTTGTGAAAAGTAAGAAAAGTACAACAGCGTTGCTAATGGCGCCGATAAGTATCCATGGTCGGTACTTGCCGTGTTTCGTTCTTGTGTTGTCAACGATTGTACCCATCATCGGGTCGTTAATGCCGTCCCAAATTCTTGCAATAGGTGTGAGCAGAAGTAAAAATGCTTCTTTAAGTCCAAGTACGCTTGACAAATAGTAGCTCAAAAACGAGTAAAACATACCGTAGCTGAGGTCAAGACCGATTGCACCTACACCGAAACAGATTTTTTCTCTCCACGAGGTTTTGTATTCCTGCATAATCTGTCCTCCAAAATTAATATGATAATTTATTATAACATATTATTGTACATTTGTACAATGAATATTTGGCAATATTCTCCTTTAAATATTACAAAAGTATTACAATTTCAAAAAATACTGTATCGACAAAATTTATTCTTGACAATGCTAATTCTCATATATATAATGTAAACAAGGGACAAAATTCAAACGATTCCCACTTATTTCAATTAATTCCCATTAATTTGAAGCTGAAATTCACGAAAGGAGCAGAGAATATGCGTTTATTTGTTGGTACACTTGACGGTTACAAGCTTGATTCCAAAGGCAGACTTTCTGTTCCTACTAAGTGGAGAGAGCGCCTCGGTAAAGAGTTTTATATGGTAGCCGTAACCGTTAGGGGTTGCAAGTGCCTTACTCTTTATCCTGTTGATTATTTTGAAGAAACATATGATTCAATGCAAAGAGGTACCGAAAATCAAAAGTACGACATAACAACTGCATTTCTTGATGATGCGGAAGAAGGTACACTTGACGCTCAGGGCAGATTTACAGTTGCTCAGCGACTTAAAGAAACAAGCAATCTTTCAAACGATTCTACAGTTGTTTTTAAAGGTAAGGGTAAAGTTATTGAAATATGGGATAACGATGAATACGAGCAAATGTACAATTCCTACGACCATTCTCAGGGCATTTATGACCTTATGGACAAGGTTAAGAGTGGCAATAACGAGGTGGCAGAGTAATGGAATTTGTTCACAAAAGCGTGCTTTTTGACGAAGCGGTTAAGGCTCTTAATCTTGATGAAAATAAAATTATTGTTGACGGAACGGCAGGCGGCGGAGGTCACAGCGGTGAAATCGCCAAGACTGCAAAAAAAGTAATTTCTATCGACCAAGACCCCGACGCTATAAAGGTTCTTAACGAAAGGCTCGGCGATAGGGAAAATGTAACTATCGTTCACGACAATTACTCAAATATTAAAAACATTATTTCTAATCTTAATATAGACAAAATTGACGGCTTACTTCTTGATTTAGGTGTAAGTTCTTTTCAGCTTGACACGGCTGAAAGGGGCTTTTCTTTCCATAAAGACGCACCTCTTGATATGCGAATGAGTAAGAGCGGTATCAGCGCTTACGATGTTGTCAATACTTATGACGAAAAGCAACTTGCAGATATAATTTACCGCTACGGTGAGGAAAAGTTTTCACGCCGTATTGCTGCAAATATTGTTAAAGCAAGGCAGGACAAGCCGATAGAAACTACATTTGAACTTGTTGATATAATCAAATCTTCAATGCCGCAAAAAGCTATGCGTGATTCTCACCCAGCAAGAAAGACATTTCAGGCAATCAGAATTGAAGTTAATGCAGAACTTGATGTGCTAAAATCAACACTTGAAGACACATTTGATATCCTTGCACCCGGCGGAAGAATTGCGATAATCACATTCCATTCGCTTGAAGACAGAATTGTTAAAGAACAGTTTGCAAAGTGGTGTCAGGGTTGTACTTGCCCTAAGGAATTTCCTGTTTGTGTTTGCGGAAATAAGCCTAAAGGCAAGGCGTTCAAGTCGATTTCACCGTCAAAAGAAGAACTTGAAGCTAACCCTCGTGCCCGTTCTTCAAGGCTCAGAATTTTTGAAAAATATTAATCTTGAATATAGGAAACATGAAGTGAGGAGGAAGTTAATATGACTAATACAGGCGATTTTAGACGATATTCATACGGCTCGGATACATCTTATGCAATAAAGGCTTTTTCATACGAACGCTCTTCTGCCGCTCCGGCTTATGTGCCTGAGCCAAAAAAAGAGTTCAAAGTAAGGCAAAACAAAGCAAACGGTAAAAAAAGTGCAAAACAGCTCGTCCACGAGCAACGACTTTCGCTAAAAAAGGCTCTTCAAATTCTTCTTGTTGCAGGGCTTTGTTTGGGTATGCTTGCAACTTCCCTCTATAGCTACGCAAAAACTTATGAGCTTAATAACGAAATTTCCCAAATAGAAAAGAATTTAACAATAGCGCAAAGTGAAAATACAAGGCTCAACAGTGAACTTGACAGTCTTGTGTCTGTCAGTATGATAGACCAGTACGCTGTTGAGAAGCTTGGTATGTCCAAAATGAAATCAAATCAGATAAAATACATAGATGTTTCTCAGTACAAGAGTAAGCGTCTTGCTGCCGCACAGGCTGTTTTAAAGCAAAAAGAGGCTAAGTCTAAGACACAAAAATCAGATTATCAGAAGAAGTAATATTATATTATTTCTTTGCGTATTATTTATGAGAGTTAAGCGTATCTTAACTCTCATATGTTATATTAAATAAGTTAACAAATGCGAGGATGATGAAATGAATACATCAAAACGGATGATAAAGCGAATTTTGATTATTATGGTTGCAGTCATCTTTCTTATGACAGGTACGGGTGCAAGAATCTTTTATCTGTCGGTAGTAAAAGGCGAAGAACTTTCTGCAAAAGCAGAAGCGCAACAACTTAAAGATGCAGAAATTTCGGCAATGCGCGGCACGATATATGACTCAGACGGCAATGTTCTTGCAAAATCGGCTTCTGTTTGGAATGTCTTTATTGACCCGCTCAATATCAAAACCGAAAAAAAGAGAAATTTGATAGTTAACGAACTTTCAACTCTTTTCAAATATGACGACAAAGCAAAAGCAGATTTGCTTGAAAAGACAAAAAACAACAACCATTACGAACTTATCGAGAAAAAAGTCGAAAACAACATAAAAGAAAAACTTTCAACATTTGTTTCGGATAATAGCCTCGGCGACTGCATCGGCACTGAGCAGGCAACTAAGAGATATTACCCATACGGCAATCTTGCTTCAAGTGTTCTCGGTTTTACAAGTACGGACGACCAGGGTGTGTCGGGTCTTGAATATTACTATAACGACGAACTTACCGGAACGGACGGCAGAATAATCACCGCAAAGGATGCAAAGTCAAACAATATCGAAAGCAATTATGAAACTTATGTTCCGGCTTCCGACGGCGATTCGCTTGTTTTGACAATAAATCAAACAATTCAATATTATCTTGAAAAAGGCTTGAGGGAAACTTTAAACGAGTATGAAGCCAAGGGTGCTTACGGCGTTGTTATGAACTGTAACACAGGCGCTGTGCTTGCAATGGCTTCACTTCCAGATTACGATTGCAACGAGCCTTACAAATTGACTTACAGCAAAGATAAAAAATATATCAAAAGCATTAAGGACAAAACCAAAAAGCAAGAGGCAGAAAGTGTTGCTCTCCAAAATCAGTGGAACAACTTTACGGTAAACAGTACATATGTTCCGGGTTCTGTATTCAAAACTTTTGTTGCTTCTGCAGCCCTTGAAGAACATATTGTTGACCTTAACACAACATATAACTGCACCGGTTCAATTCAGGTTGAAGATTACACAATGAAGTGTCATTACCATCCGGGTCACGGACTTCAAACACTTACTCAGGGTCTTGAAAATTCTTGTAATCCGTTCTTTATCACAATCGGTCAAAAACTCGGCGTAAAAAATTATGTTAAGTATTTTGACGCATTCGGTTTTACTCAAAAAACAAATATTGACTATCCGGGCGAAGTTTTGTCGCAGTATTACAAAGAAGACCAGTATGGCATTGTAGAACTTTCTTCCGCGTCATTCGGTCAAACAAACTCGCTTACACCTATTCAGGTTTGCGCAGGTCTAAGCGCTATTGCAAACGGCGGTAAACTCCTTCAACCTTACCTCGTTGCAAGCGTTGTTGATTCAAACGGAAAAACTGTTAAAAAAACTCAAACAAAAGAAATCAGACAGGTTATCAGCAGCGAAACATCAAAAACTGTTCGCGAAATGATGAAATCTGTAGTTGATAATGGTACAGGTAAAAACGGGTATGTTGCAGGCTACAGCGTAGGCGGTAAAACAGGTACATCAACAAAGCTCGGCGAATCAAAAGCAGGTGAAGCCGATAAATATATCGTTTCATTTGCGGCTATCGCTCCGACTGATGACCCTGAAATTGCAATGCTTATCATTGTTGACGAGCCTAATCAAGACCTCGGCGGCGGTGCTCTTTGCGCTCCTATTGCGGCTCAGGTTACGGAAGAAGCGATGAATGTTCTCGGCATTGAACCAAAGTATGATGAAGATGAGCTTAAAAAGCTTTCTAAGGAAACGCCTAATGTTATCGGCAAATCACTTGATGATGCGCAAAAGACACTTAAAGAAGACAGTCTTAATTATCAGGTTATCGGCTCAGGTTCAACTGTAACAAGACAGTGCCCATCAGGTGCTGACGCAGTTCCGAGCGGCGGTACAGTTTATCTTTATACCGATGATGAAGAAAAGCAGACGGTTGAAGTTCCTGACTTTACAGGACTTACCGTGACTGAGGCAAAAGACCTTGCCGCTTCAAATAATTTAAATATTCAAATATCCGGTAACAGTATGTCAAGCGGAACTATAGTAGCTTACAGGCAAAGTGAAGATAAGTCTACAAAGGTTGAAAAAGGTACTGTTGTTACCGTAACATTTAAAAATACGCAGTCTGTACTTGACTGATAAATAAATTGAACTTAGATATGGGGTTTTAAAATGAAACTTAAAGAATTATTAAAAGGAATCGAAGTATTAAACAGCTTTGAGGATAAAGAGGTACTTGATGTTACCGCTGATTCAAGGCTTGTTAAAGAGGGTTCGCTTTTTATCTGTATTAAGGGTGCGGCTTTCGACGGTCACAGAGTTGCAAAAGAAATGCTCGATAACGGCGCTGTTGCAGTAGTCAGTGAGCACGATTTAGGTTTTGATAATCAAATTATTGTTGAAAATTCAAGAGCCGTTTATTCTCCTATTTGTGCCAATTTCTTTGGCAATCCTGCTAAAAAGCTAAAACTTATCGGCTTGACAGGTACAAACGGTAAAACGACAACTTCATTTCTTATTAAGCAGATTCTTGAAAATGTCGGCAAAAAGGTTGGCTTAATCGGAACAGTTCAAAATATGGTCGGCGATGAAATTTATCCGGCAAAATATACAACCCCTGACCCATACGAACTTCAAAAACTTTTTTCTTTTATGGTTGAAGCCGGTTGTGAATACTGCGTAATGGAAGTTTCTTCTCAGGCGCTTGCTCAGGGCAGAGTTAACGGACTTCGTTTTGCTCTCGGTGCATTCACAAATCTTACTCAAGACCATCTTGATTACCACAAAACCTGGGAAAATTATTTTAAAGCTAAGCGTATTCTTTTTGAAAATTCAGATATCGCCGTAACAAATGCCGACGATGAACACGGACTTAAAATTATTGACGGTCTTAATTTTGACAAAGTCATAACTTATGCCGTTAATACAAACGACGCAACATTCACTGCAAAAAATGTTAAGTTTAAATCAAGCGGCGTTGAATATGAAATAGTAGGAAATGACACAATCGGCAGATGCTCTTGTCCTATTCCGGGCAGATTTTCGGTTTACAACTCACTTTGTGCCTGCACCTGCGCTTTGGCACTCGGCATTGATTTTGACGATGTTCTCGGTGCTGTTGCTAAGTCAAAGGGTGTTAAGGGCAGAATTGAAGTTGTACCGAGCGGCAGAGATTTTACAATCATTATCGACTATGCTCATTCACCTGACGGTCTTGAAAATATTATCACCTCTCTTAAAGAAATTGCAAAGGGCAGGGTAGTTACCGTTTTTGGCTGCGGCGGCGACAGAGATAAAACAAAAAGACCTAAGATGGGTAAAATTGCTGCAGAACTTTCAGACTACTGCATTGTTACTTCCGATAACCCGAGAAGTGAAAATCCGACAGCAATAATCAACGATATTCTTGATGGTATGAAAAATATTAAAACGCCTTACAAAGTTATTGAAAACAGGCACGAAGCTATTGAATATGCAATAACTCACGCAAAAAAGGATGATATCATTCTTCTTGCAGGTAAAGGTCACGAAACTTATCAAATTTTGCCGACAGGCACAATTCATTTTGACGAAAGAGAAGTAATTGCCGAAGTTCTCGGTAAAATGAACTAAAATTATGGAAATATTAACATTAAAAGAAATTGCAAACGCGCTCGGTACTGCTTGTGAATTTGATACCGAGATTAACGCAGTTTGCATTGATACAAGAAAAATCACAAAGGGTTGCCTTTTTATCTGCATTAAGGGTGAAAGGTTTGACGCACACCAATTTGCAAACGAAGCGTTAAAACTCGGCGCAAACGCAGTTATGATTAGCGAAGATATAGAGGTTGACGGACCGTTTGTTAAGGTTGATGATACCGCAAAAGCAATGCTCGCTCTTTCAGGCTACTATCGGAGTAAGTTTGATATCCCAGTTGTTGCATTGACCGGTTCGGTTGGTAAAACAACAACGAAAGAATTTACTCATCTTGTAGTTAATTCAAAATATAACGCAATCAAAACGCAAGGCAATCTTAATAACGAAATCGGTTTGCCTCAAATGCTTTTTCAGATTGACAAAAGCACCGAGGCGGCGGTTATCGAAATGGGTATGAATCATTTTGGCGAAATTCATCGTCTTGTAACCGCAACAAAGCCGACTGTTGCTATGATAACAAATATAGGTGTATCACATATTGAAAACCTCGGTTCGCGTGAGGGTATACTTAAATCTAAACTTGAAATTCTTGACGGCCTTAAAGAGGGTTCGCCGTTTATTATAAATATTGATAACGATATGCTTCAAACCATTCTTGATAATGACGATATTATGGCAAAATACGAAGTCGTCACTTTTGGTGTTGAAAGCGACAATGCAAACTTTAAGGCAGTTAATATTAAAGAAGAAAACGGTTCAACTTCATTTGATATTAAATATTCTTCTTCTAAAATTATTGATGAAACCGACGGACCGACTGCCTTGTTTATTATAAATACTCAGCATATAACGATTCCGACAATCGGTATTCACAATGTTTATAACGCGCTTGCGGCTTTTGCTGTCGGTATAACTTTGAATATTGAGCCTCAAACTGCGGCAAATGCACTTTCTGCTTATGTTCCTGCGGGAATGAGGCAAAGAAGTGTAGAGGTATGCGGTATAACTTCTATTGAAGATTGCTATAATGCAAGTCCCGATTCAATGAATGCGGCACTCGAAACACTTGCAAATACAACTTCAAGCAAAAAAATTGCGGTTTTGGGTGATATGCTTGAACTTGGAGATTATTCAAAGCAAGCTCACGAAGATGTCGGCAAAATGGTTGTTGACAACAAAATTGATTATCTTTTGGCTTACGGAAACGATGCAAAATATATTGTAGAATCAGCTAAGGCTTTGGGTATGGCAAACGCTTTTTATTTCAATGATAAAAATGAGCTTTCAAATAAGCTTCTTCAAATTGCATCAAAAGGAGATGCAGTAATATTTAAGGCTTCAAGAGGTATGAAGCTCGAGGATGTAATACATTTCGTGTATGATAGGTGGGAAAAATAAATGAACAGTACAGTAGCATTAATTATCAGCGTGGTTATCGCTTTCGGTGTAACAGCCGCACTCGGTTTTGTAATTATTCCGTGGCTTAGAAAACTTAAATTCGGTCAAACTATTCTTGATGTCGGACCAAAGTGGCACAAGAAAAAACAAGGCACACCAAATATGGGCGGCATTATGTTTATTATCGGCATTGTCGTTTCTTTTGCCGTTACAACTCTTATTTATCATCTTTCTGGCGGTGAGCTTGAAAGTGATTATTCACAAATAATGAACGGCAGAGAGCTTGTCCTTCTTTTTGCAGGTCTTCTTTTGGCACTCGGTTGCGGAATTGTCGGCTTTATTGACGACTTTACAAAAATCAAGCTTAAAAGAAACGAGGGTCTTTCACCAAAGCAAAAAACACTCGGTCAACTTATTGTAACTCTCGGCTATATCTGCACTCTTTGGGTGTCGCATAACACAAGCTGGTACATTCCTTTTGTAGGCACTGTTAACTTTGAAAAGAATGTTTTTACTGCTATTGTATTTTGGCTTCTTTCAATTTTTATTGTTTACGGCTGTGTAAACTCTGTAAACCTCACCGACGGTATCGACGGCCTTTGCTCAAGTGTAACAACAACTGTTGCCGCGGCTTTTATCGCACTCGGTTATATTCAGCATTTTGCCGGTCTTAATATTTTTGCAGGCGCTCTTTTGGGTGGCGTTCTCGGTTTCCTTTGCTGGAACTGGAACCCTGCCAAAACATTTATGGGCGACACAGGTTCGCTTTTCCTCGGCGGTATGGTTGTTGCTCTCGGTTATCTTTGCAAATGCCCGATTATCCTTTTACCTATCGGTATCGTTTATGTTTGTGAAACTATGAGCGATATTATCCAAATCGGTTATTTCAAAATTACTCACGGCAAGCGTGTGTTCAAAATGGCACCTATTCATCATCACTTTGAAATGTGCGGCTGGAAAGAAAAGAAAATTTGCGTAATCTTCTCTCTCGTTAACGCTATCGGCTGTGTAATCGGTGTGCTTCTTCTTTATTTCGGCAATTTCGCAAAATAACAAATTATTATTTGAAAGGATTATTTATGCTAAAGAATAATAATGAAAATAATGAAAAAATTGTAAGAGCCGATAAATCGTTGACTGTAAAGAAAAACGATATTTTTACAGTCGGTTCTATTGATATCCCTTTTTTGGGATATGCGATAGCACTTTTAACAATAGGTCTTATAATGCTTTTTTCGGCAACTTATCCTTACGCTTATACAAACTATAACGGTAACTCGTATTACTTTTTTATCCGTCAGTTTGCTTTCGCAGTTGTCGGCTTGGTTGCAATGTTCGTACTTTCAAAATTTAATTATAAGCTTCTTAAAGCTGTGTATAAAATCATTTTTGCAGTAACAATATTGCTTCTTATTATTGTTTTGTTTTATCATACTAATGTACAAGATTTTAAAAGATGGATACCTATAGGTCCTGTAACTTTGCAGCCGTCAGAAATTGCAAAATTTACTCTTACATTAACTCTTTCCGTATATATAAGCAAATATTATAAGCGAATGAAAACAATCAAATACGGTATGATTTTTCCTTTGGCGATTACGGCAATATTTTGCGGTCTTATTTATCTTGAACATCATTTGTCATGTACTATTCTTGTTTTTGCTATCGGTGCTGTTTTGATGTTTGCGGGCGGAACTAGATGGGAACTTTACGCTTTCGGTATCGGCGCTGTTGTTTTGGTAGCGTTTATGGTAGTTAAATTTCCATCTCTTGTTGAAAGTTATGCAGGTGAGCGTATAGTTGCATGGCTTGACAAAGGTTATGACCCGTCAGGTGCAAGATGGCAAACAAATAACTCGCTTTATGCAATAGGTTCCGGCGGCTTTTTCGGAACCGGTTTGGGCAATTCTAAGCAAAAATATCTTTATGTATCAGAACCTCAAAATGACTTTATCTTTTCAATCGTATGCGAAGAATTGGGCTTTGTCGGTGTAGCATTAATTATTTTGCTTTTTGCCGCACTCGTAATCAGAGGCTTAAAAATCGCATTAAAATGTAACGATAAATTCGGTTCGCTTCTCGTTATAGGTATCGTGGCACAAATCGGTATTCAGGTTATATTTAATCTTTTGGTTGTTACCGATACAATTCCAAATACAGGCATTGCACTTCCGTTTTTCTCGTATGGTGGCACATCAATGGTAATCTTACTTGCGGAAATAGGAATTGTATTGTCAGTATCACGAAAAACAAATCAACAAAAGGTAGATGTTTAATTATGAAAATATTATTTGCAACAGGCGGCACAGCAGGTCATATTAACCCTGCTCTCGCCGTAGCTTCATATATCAGGGAAACTCACCCTGAAGCAGAAATATTATTTGTCGGCACTGCCGACCATATGGAATCAAGGCTTGTACCAAACGCCGGTTTTGATTTTAAAACTATTAAAATTTCAGGCTTTAGGCGCTCATTTTCACCTGAAGCTATAGCTCATAATTTAAAAACCGTTTCTCAGCTTATCACTTCAAAGTCTTCGACTAAAAAGATTATAAAAGAGTTTAAGCCTGATGTGGCTGTCGGCTTCGGCGGATATGTTTCGGGGCCTGTTTTGCAAACTGCGGTTGATATGAAAATTCCTACTTGTATCCATGAGCAAAACGCTTATCCGGGTATTACAAATAAAACCCTTGCTAAGGAAGTAGACAAGGTTATGCTCACCGTTGAAGACGCCAAAAAGCACCTTGAAGCTAAAAATGAAGTTGTTGTAACCGGTTTGCCTGTAAGGGGAGAGCTTTTAAAAGCTCGCAAAGATATAGCAAGAAAAGAACTCGGTATTCCCGACGGCAAATACTTGGTGCTTTCTTTCGGCGGTTCACTCGGTGCAAAGCCGCTCAACGAAGCTATGTACAACATTTTGCTTGAGAGTGCAAATTCGGGCAAATATTATCACATTCATTCTGTCGGTACTAACGGCGGCGAATTCCTTGAAAAATTCAAAAACGAAGGCTTCAAGGAAAGCGAAAAAGAACTTAAAAAAGGCAGTGTTGAAGTAAGGCAATACATTGACGATATGGACAGATGTATGGCTGCGGCAGACCTTGTAATCGGTAGAGCAGGCGCTTCAAGCCTTTCTGAAATTGAGGCGCTCGGCAAAGCATCTATTCTTATTCCGTCACCTTATGTTGCCGAAAATCATCAGTTTCACAATGCTATGGCGCTTGTAAATCGCGGTGCGGGAAGCATAATTGAAGAAAAAGATTTAACAAGTGAAACTTTGTCGCAATCTATTGATTCTATGCTTTCAAACCCGGCAAAGCTTATTCAAATTGAAGAAAATGCTAAAAATATGTCTATAACAGACGCAAGAGAAAGAATAGCAAATATAATTCTTTCGCTTATAAAATAACAAAAACTTCACCTTTGCATAGTATATCTTGCAGAGGTGATTAAATGGAAAAATTTAAAATCAGCGGTGCTAAAAAACTTGGCGGAGAGGTAACTGTTCACGGTGCTAAAAACTCTGCTTTACCTATTCTTGTTTCAACATTGCTTATAAAAGGTGAATCAGTAATACATAATTGCCCTGATTTAAGCGATGTCAGAGCAACGCTGAACATACTAAAATCTCTTGGTTGTAAAGTTAAAAGAGAAAATGACACGGTATGCGTTGACGCAACAAATGCCGATAAAAATACTATTGATGAAAAAGTTATGCGAACTATGCGTTCATCAATAATATTTTTAAGTGCACTTCTTGCAAGGATGGGAAGTGCATCAATCTATTATCCGGGCGGTTGTGAAATAGGGGTAAGACCTATTGACCTTCACCTAAAAGCGTTGAAAGATTTGGGTGTGGATGTTAAAGTTAACGGCTCGTCAATCAAATGCAATAGCGATTCAATAGTCGGCACAAAAATAATATTGCCGTTTCCGAGCGTTGGAACAACGGAAAATATTATTATTGCCACGGCAATGTCAAAGGGCAGAACCGTTATTGTAAACCCTGCAAGGGAGCCGGAAATCAGCGACCTTGCTGATTTTTTAAACCATTGCGGCGCAAGAATTTACGGCGCAGGGGAGTCAACAATTCTTATTGACGGTGTAAATGAGCTTAAACCTTGCGAGCATACAATTATTCCCGACAGAATTCTTGCTTCAACCTATATGGCAATCGGTGCAACAAGCTGTGACGAACTTATTATTAAAAATGTCAGAAACAGTCATTTATCACCCGTTTTGCCTGCATTTAGTGAAATGGGTTGTAAGCTTTATTTGGATGATAATTCAATCAAACTTCTTTCACCAAGCAGACTTAAAAGGGTTAAAAACATCAAAACTATGCCATATCCCGGTTTTCCAACAGATTCCCAATCTCCTATAGTTGCGGCTTTGAGCGTTGCAAAGGGAACTTCTGTTTTGCAGGAAACTATTTTTGAAAACAGGTTTAGATATGTAAGCGAACTTAATCGCTTCGGCGCAGATATTGATGTTAAAGATAATATCGCTGTTATAAACGGCGTTAAAAAATTTCACGGCGCAAATGTGCATTGTACTGATTTGCGTGGCGGAGCGGCACTCGTTGTGTGTGCGCTTTGTGCATATGGCGAAAGCGAAATTTATGATATTCACCATATTGACAGAGGCTATGAATCATTTGAAACAACCCTTTCGTCAATAGGAGCAGATATTAAGAGGAGTAAAAATGAGGGAGAAACCAAAGAAAAATCAGACTAAAAAGAATACTCAAAAGCGTACTGCTTCAAACTATGAAGCTGATTTTACAGACCTCGGTATTGAGCCACCGAAAATTTACAGGCAACCGCAGCAAAGAAATGCTCAAACTCCAAAGCCTAAAAAAAATAAAAATAAGCCTAATAATCTTACCAAGACTGAACGCAGAACAAAAGAAACAAAGAAGCGTAAGAAAAAAGTTAAACTCAGAAAAACTTTTAAATGGATACTCGTACTGTTTCTTATTGCTGCAATAGGCGTTGCAATTTGCATCAGTGTATTTAAGGTGAGCAATATAACGGCATCCGGAAGCAAGATTTATTCGGCAGATAAAATTTTGTCCCAATGTATAATTGAAAAAGGCGACAATTTAATTACAATAGATACAGAGAGCGCGCAAGAGCGAATTGAGCAGAATCTTCCTTATGTATACAAGGCTCAAATTAAGCGCAAACTTCCCGATACCGTAGTTATAATCGTTACCGACGCTAAGCCGGCATATTCACTATTATGCAAAGATAAAACATATATTTTACTTGATAATAATTTTAAAGTGCTTGAAAAAGGTGCTCAGATGGCTTCGGGTATTGTTATTAAGCAAACACCTGTCAAATCTGCAAAACCTGGTTATAAAATTAAATTTAAAAATGAAGATGTGGGAACTTGCCTTCAAGAACTTGCCGCTTGTGTAAAAAATAATGATTATAACGAAATAACATCTATTTACAGTAAAAATATAAGCGACAACTATGTTGTATATGACAACAGAATTACTTTTAAACTCGGCAACTGTGACGATTTGAACAATAAAATTTTAAAAGGCTTGGCGGCTTGTGATAAGCTTAACGAATCAAATCCGAATGCAAGTGGCACAATGACTATTACATCTGACAAGTCAATATACTTTACAGAGAAATAAGCGTAAAGCTGCTTGTTTTACAAACTTTGTGAATAATGTTTGAATTTGTGCAATAATGACAAATATTGAAAAAATATGATGTAAAACATTGTCAAAAACTTTTAGAATAATTCAAAAAAAGTATTGCAATTTGATTACAATATTGTTACAATATGAAATGTAATTGAAAGAGCCTATGGGGACAATAGACTGAAAATAAAATTAAGGAGAATCAATGCAATGGGAAGATATGAAATCGATACAGACGACACAAAAGTAGTTCAAATTAAAGTTGTAGGTGTAGGCGGCGGCGGCGGAAACGCTGTTAACCGTATGGTACACTGTAATATTCAGGATGTTGAATTTGTAGCAGTTAACTCTGATAAACCTGCTCTTGCAAAGTCAACAGCAACTCACAAAATACTTATCGGCGAAAAAGCAACAAAGGGTATGGGCGCAGGTGCAAGACCTGAGGTTGGTACTCGTGCAGCAGAAGAAAGCAGAGAAGCTCTTACTGATGTTCTTACCGGTGCAGAAATGGTATTTATCACTGCCGGTATGGGCGGCGGTACCGGTACCGGTGCTGCTCCTGTAGTAGCTAAGATTGCTAAAGACCTCGGCATTCTTACTGTAGCAGTTGTTACAACTCCGTTCGCTTTTGAAGGCAACAGAAGAATGAAGCAGGCTCAGGAAGGTATTAAGGAACTTGCTCAGTACGTTGATTCAATTATGGTAATTCCTAATGAGAACTTAAAGTATGTTACAGAAGAAAAGATTACTCTTCTTAACGCTTTTGAAATTGCTAATGATGTTCTTCGCCAGGGCGTTCAGTCAGTTTCAGACCTTGTTAATGCAACCGGTCTTGTTAACTGTGATTTTGCCGATGTAACTGAAATTATGAAAGATTCCGGCTATGCTCATATGGGCGTTGGCCGTGCAAAGGGTAAGGATAAGGCTGAACTTGCTGCTCAGCAGGCTATCTCTTCTCCACTTCTTAACACATCTATCGATGGTGCTCGCGGTATTCTTATCAATATCACTGCTTCAACTGATATCGGTCTTGAAGAAATCGATGCTGCATCATCAATCGTAAGTGCCGCTGTTCATCCTGATTGTGAAATCATTTGGGGTGCTAATTTTGATGAAGAACTTGAAGACGAAATGATTATTACTGTAATCGCTACTCGTTTTGGCGATGAGGGTCCCGGCGCTCCTATTAAGTCAACAACAGCTAATAAGGAAGTTGCTCCTCCGCAGCCTGTAGCTCCGACATTTGTTGCTCCTGCAGCTCCGTCTGCTCCTGCTTCAACTTCATCACCTGTATCTGCATTCAACGATAACGACGACGACGCATTCACAGATATCGTTAATTTCTTTAAGAAATAATTTACTTAAAACAAAACCTCTGAGTTCGTCTCAGAGGTTTTGTTTTTTCATATTTGTAACTTTATTTTGTGGAAAAAATTGTTAATGCAAGTTGAAGCCTTTACATTTTAAACATTTTCAACATAGTTTTCCACAATTTAAGCGAAGATTTCCGCAGGATAATCATACTTTTCAACGGTTTTTCAACATTATGATTTTTGTCAAGCATATTTCTTTACAAAAAAAGAGCGAATATACATTCTTGTATATCCGCTCTTTTTTCATTTACCATTCACTTTTTGTGTATGACCTGATTATATTTGTAATAATATTGTCACGCTTAAAGCCTTTACCTTTGCCGCCATTGTATTGGTCTTGAATTTTACCTGCTCTAATTGTTAATGCTTCGGTTTTATCGGTTAATTTGTCAATCGGCGGAATTTTGCCGAAATCGTAACCATCCTCAACAATATCAATAATGTCGGTAGCAAGGTTTGTATATTCGCTTTTCTCTGCAGAAGTCATAGCAAATATAACAATCTTATTGTTTTTAGGAAGCTTTATAACATGCTTATTTTTCACATTGAAGCTGTATAAATAAATTCTAGCTTTCTTAACAATATTGCCCTCAGGGTGGTGTAAATGCGTAAATTCATAGCCAAAAGAAGTTTTGTCATCTGTATGAGCAACTTGGTTTAGTCCGTACATATCCCACTTGCTGTAAGGAGCAGTCATTGATTTAATTTTAACATTGTGCATAGCTGCATCAATCTTAAATGTGTCTTCAATGTCTTCGTCACCAACAGCACCTGCAAGAATGTAAACCTGCTCAAAATCGCCGTTTAATTTGATTTTTTGACCGCGACATACAAGTGCGTCAAATCTCGGCTTCTTGTTTTTATTGTTGCCGTGCGGAATATAAAAATTAATTCCGCCGACCTTAATATTTCTGTCAATCAAATCAATAGGGAGTGAGTAGCCGGAGCCTTGGAAAATAATATGCTTAATATTATCATAATTTGTAAACGCTTTAACATTGTATGTAAGGCGCATAGGCTTGTAAACATTATTATGTTCGCATTTCTTGGCTTCTATAAATTTGATTTTAAGCGTAACGGTTTCAAACGGTTTAAGATTAACTCTTATTACTCTGTCTTTAGCCGCTTCGTGCTTGCAGATAAATTCCTCACTGGTGTTAACTTCATCAACTTTTTCAAAATCTCTGTAAACGCTCAAAGCCGCATTTTTTTGCTCGGTGGCAGTTGCATTGTTAAGCCTTACTATTAATGCATTTTTGTCATATTCGCTGATTTTAACCGCTCTTACAACAACATTATCGTGTGACATTTTAAGCAAACTTGCAACCTGAGAAAATTCACCTTTTACCTTTTGAGGATAAATTTGAGCTGTAAGCATTTTCCTTGCAAAAATCATCGACTGCTTATTAGTACCGTTATCGATATCACCAATGTGTGAATAAATACCAAAGCTGAAACAATTTCTGCCAAGGTCCTGAAGGTCCTGCCTTGTTTCTTTTGTGAATGCACCGAGAGGTGAGTGGATACAACTGAGCCTTAATGTGTTGTCGTCAGGTTTGTCCCAACCGTGCTTGCAGTCAGTTAAAATACTAACGCCGAATTTGCCGCTTTTATCGGTAATATCTGCCCATTTTTGAGCAGGAACTTCATAAAGATTTTCTTTGTTGTTTCCTCTTTCGGTATAGCCGATACCCGAATCATACTTCGCAACATCATTTTGCGCGCTGAGAGGAAATACAGCTTTTAAAAGCGTCCTTCTCGTTCTCCAGTCAATGAAGTTGTCAACTTTTATAACTTCGCTGTTAGGGTAGAGTGAAACAATTTGAGTAATTGTTGAATATTCAGCTTCTCTTGTAATTTTAATTGCGATTCTTGCCGGACCGTTCTCAACTATTTCAAACTCAGGTGTGTTTGCATAGCAATAAGGGTCTTTATCAATATCTTGTTTCCTGAGTTCCCAAGACGGATACGCAAGTGAACCCACATCTTTAAAAAGTGCAAATTTAATCGGCGCTTTAATAACCTGCTTGCCAAGTTCTTTGTCTAAAAGGCAAGCAAGGTCGCCGTTTTTGTTAAATATAACTTTATATTTGCTGTTTTCAAGTGTATGAAGTGTAACTTTAAGGTCTGTTTGAAGCTTACATTCTTCTTCACTTGCAACAACTGCGTAAATATGCACCGCATATGAAGGAACATCTGCTTCAAAAATGATTTCAAATGTTTTGCCCGTTTTGCTTACAATCTGGCAAGGAACTTCCTGCTTTTGCTTGTTGATAACTTTAACAAACTGAGTGTTAACATTGAGCCTTACTTTTGCATTTACGCTTTCAATTCTTCTGTATTGCGTAGGGTTTGAAACAGAAATTGCAACACCGTTTTGCGGTATCCAAGAAGTGTCCATATCCCTCGTAAGCGCCTGGAGTGAAGATGTAAATTCACCTTTAAATTGAGCGATTGAAGAATAATAATCATCCCATGCGTCATTGTAAACTTCCATAAGTGAAGTGCCTGTAATGTCGTCGTGGAATTGATGCTTAATTGTACGCTTCCATGCTTTGTTAAGATTTTCCTTAGGGTAATCATAAGTGCCGCAAAGACTTGCAAAACTGCATGCAAATTCAGCAGTGTGAGCCATTTGCTCGCTTTGGTAGTCGAGCCTCTTGCTTTGCGTTCTCGATGTGTAGCAACCGGCACCGTGGTTAGTCATAAGCATATCGCCCTTGAACCTAGGAATGTACTTTCCGTTAGTACCTCTGACATATCTTTTAAGGTCAACGAAAACTTTGTCGCTTCTTGCCGATTTTACTTCAAACAAAGGATTGTTTCTGTTTTTGCTGTTGCTTTGGCAAACATTTTTTACGCTTTCTTCAGTTGGTGAACCGCCCCAGTCACCGGTACCGTAAAGGTGATTAACCCATGGAAGCTTCATATTTGTTTCGTTTGCGCATTTTGCAATGCCGTCAATAACGCTCAAATCGCCCCTTACATCGCCGTCAAGCTTGTATCTGTAACTCTTTGCGTTGAATGAAGCACCGATTTCCTTTCCACTTGGCGCAACCCACATACCGATGTCAAACGGAATACCGTATGCACTACCCCAAGAAAGTTTTTGCGTAGTAAAACCGATAAGCCCTGCGTCGCTTATAATTTGCGGAAGTTGAGCGCCGAAACCGAAGCAGTCAGGCAAAAATATATCTTTGCTTTTAATGCCGAAATTATCATAAAAATAATTGTTGCCGAGCATTATGTTTCTTGAAATAGATTCAGGCGATGGAATGTTAACATCGCCGTTTTCATACTCTGAACCTGCCGGGTACCAATTTTGAAGTTTTACATATTTTTTGATTTGCTCAAATGCTTTAGGATAGTATTCCTTAATAAGTTCATATCTGTAAGCACCCTCAAAATTGAAGCGGTACTTAGGATATTTTTCAATCAAATCAAAGTTTTTGCTAAGTGTGTCAGGAATAAATTTTTCAACTGTGTCCGCAATAGTCCATCTCCAAACTGTGTCAAGATGAGAAGTTGCGACCATATATGCTGTTTTTTTCTGCATAATAATACCTGCTTATTTTATTTATTTTTCAATAATTTCGTAAGTGAATTCATACTTTTCCTGAAGTGCTTTTACTTTATCTTCGTTGTCTTCAATAAAAGTAGGGGTGTAAACGCTTTTTCCGTCAACACTGTAATCTTTAACTATCTGATTAAGTGCTTCCCAAGCTTCAGCTTCTTTTTCGTATCCTTCTTCAAACTTGATAAGAAATTCTTTGTGTTTTGGTAAAATTGCTTTCATAATTTTAAATACCTTTCTATTTTTTACTGATTTATTATATTATTTTATTATTGATAATTCAATACCTAATTCAATTCTTTAACTATTAGTTTAGCTTTTTCAAAAAGCAGTTTCTTTCCGTTTTCCATTGCATATTCAACGCTTGTGTTTTTGTCGGTGAGCGCATACATTTTGTCCCCAAGCTTAACATTATCAATACGTCCGCTTAAAATAATGCATTTTTTGTCATGCTTTTTGCAAAGTTCGCTTATTTTGTAAGGGAGTTTCCCCATTAGTGTTTGGTTGTCTGTCTTTCCCTCACCGGTGATTACTATGTCGCATTCCTCTATCATTTTTTCAAGATTGCAAGCCTCAGCCAGTATGTCAAAACCGCTTTTTATTTCGCCGCCGTAAACCGAATACAGTCCGCCGCATATTCCTCCTGCCGCACCGCCGCCTTTAACATCTCTGATGTCTTTTGGCAGAAAAGCATTAATCATTTTTAACCCGTCATCAAGTACTTTTACATCCTCTTTTCCTGCACCCTTTTGAGGAGCAAATACATAAGCCGCACCGTTTTTACCAAAATAAACATTCTCAACATCACAAGCGTATGTAAAGTTAATAGCCTTTATAATATTGGTGAAGCCTGCACCGTAAATATTTACTAAATCTTTGCCAGTAGGGTAGTCAATTTCATCCCCGTCAATATCTCTGAACACAGCGCCCAATGCAGTAAGCGCACCTGCGCCGCCGTCACAGCAACCGCTTCCGCCCAAACCGAGTATAATATTCTTAAAACCCTTTGATATAGCGAATTCTATAAGCTCACCCGTGCCGTACGAAGTGGCATGCATTACATCCTTTTTCTTCTGCAAACCGCTTGCGGTTGCACTCTCAATTATAGCCGTGTCACCAAAGGTATATATGTGCGCCTTGATAGGTCTTGTATAAATGTCACTAGTACGAGTGTAAAGTATATCACCATTACAGAAATTACTTAAACATTCGCCGAAACCTTCACCTCCGTCTGCAAAAGGTAAACATTTTATGTTGTGATTTCCTGCACTTTCAATGCCGTCTTTTATACTATCGCAAACTTCTTTTGAACTAAGGCTTCCTTTAAAACTGTCAGGCACAATCAATATGTTCATTTATTATTCTCCTTAATGTTTCTTCAAACTTCCTGTCTTGCTCGCTCGTTCTTTTTGACGGACCTTTTAGGTGCTTTCCGCTCCTCCTCGCATTCTTGGCAAGGTGGCGAGAGGTTAGCAATGTGTCAATATTAAAATCGCTTATAACAAGTCCGTTTTGGTTAATTGCCACAGCACCTTTTGAAAGTGCCATTGTCGACAAACCGTAGTCCTGACTTATTACAATATCGCCTTTTTCGCATTTATTAACAATTGCAAAATCGGCGCTGTCAGCCCCTTTTCCTACTGTAACTACTTTAACATCTTCAATATTAAATTCGTGGCTCGTATCACAAAAAATGATACTTTCTATGCCAAATTCTTTACCTATTTCGATTGCCGCTTTTGTTACCGGGCAACCGTCTGCATCAATTAAAATTTTCATATTCTAATAATAACATAATTGTAATAAGCTTGCAAATATGTTATTATTTCCTCGGTGATATTTATGAAACTTATTATTATTCGTCACGGCGACCCTGATTATGAAAATGATACTTTAACTGTAAAGGGCGTGCGTGAAGCAAAGCTTTTGAGTGAGCGTATATCAAAACTGGATGTAAAGGCGTTTTACTGTTCACCCCTCGGCAGGGCACAGGATACCGCATCCTATACTCTTGCTAAAATGAACAGTATGGCTGAAACTTTGCCGTGGCTTTGCGAGTTCGAGGGTAAGATTTTAGACGGCGACAAACTCGTTCAGTGCTGGGACAGACTTCCAAGCAGTTGGACAAAGTACCCTGAGCATTACGATTATAATGCTTGGTATAATTCAGAAATTATGAAGAACAGTAATGTTGAGGAAAAATATAAAGAAGTTTGTAACGGTATTGACAAACTTTTAAAAAAGCACGGCTACGAGCATAACGGTAATATTTATAATGTAAATAATTCAAATCACGACACAGTCGTTCTCTTTTGCCATTTCGGTGTTGAAAGCGTAATTCTTTCACATATTATGTCTTGCTCGCCTATGATTTTTTGGCACAATTTTGTTGCGCTTCCAACTTCTGTAACAACGCTCATTACCGAGGAAAGAGAGCAGGGTATTGCAACGTTTCGCGCTCAGCAGTTTGGCGATATAAGTCATCTTTATGCCGGCGGGGAAGAAGTTTCTTTTCAGGCTCGTTTTTGTGAGTGCTTTGACGACAATACAAGGCACTGATTGTACATTTTCTCATTTTTATATGTAAATACTAAATATAGTACTGTTTTATTGTTAATAATGTTAATAATATAGTATTATATTGTATAAAATAGAGATGGGAATGTAAAAATTTATGGAAAACAACAATACTAAGTTTAAGCCTTTTGGGTTTAAGGACAAAATAGGTTATATGTTCGGTGACTTTGGTAACGACTTAACCTTTTTGCTTTCGTCAAGCTTTCTTATGAAGTTTTATACCGATGTTATGGATGTTGACGGCTATATTGTCGGTATCATTATGATGATTGCTCGATTTGTTGACGCTTTTACCGATGTTGCTATGGGTCGTATTTGCGATAAAAGCAAGATGACTGCAGTGGGTAAATTTAAACCGTGGATAAGAAGAATGTGCACTCCAGTTGCGATTGTATCGTTTTTGATGTATCAAAGCTCTCTGTCTGGTTTGCCGAAGACTGCTAAGGTAGTTTATCTCTTTGTTACTTATATTCTTTGGGGCTCTGTATTTTACACCTCAATCAATATTCCTTACGGTTCAATGGCTTCTGCTATTTCCGATAACCCTAATGACAGGCAGTCACTTTCAACTTTCAGAACTACGGGCGGTATGTTTGCCGGCGCAATAATTATGGCTGTTGTTCCTCTCCTTATTTATAATAGGGAAAACGGCAATGATGTTATCAGCGGTACTAAGTTTACTATCGTGGCCGGCGTTTGCTCCGTTCTTGCAGTAATTTGTTATCTTCTTTGCTATACGCTTACTACCGAGCGTGTAAGGGCAAAAGTTACTCAGGCTGAACTTAAAAGAAATAATCTCGGCAGAATGTTAAAAAATGCATTTAAAAATCGTGCGCTTATTTCTATTATTGTAGCTTCAATCTTTATGCTTATTTCTCAGCTTACAATTCAGCAAATGGCAAACTATGTTTTTCCTAACTACTATGGCGATGCAAAGGTTCAAAGCCTTTCTGTTGTTATGATGGGCGGCAGTATGCTTATTGCCGCAATTATCGCTAAGCCTTTAGTCGCAAAGTTCGGTAAGGCTGAAATCAGCGTGGCTTCAAATATGCTTGCAGGTATCGTAAGCTTGCTTCTTTATTTCATTCGTCCTCAAAATGTTTGGGTTTATGTCGGTCTTCAGTTCCTTTGTTGGTTCGGTCTCGGCGCATTCTCAATGGTTGTTTGGGCGCTTATTACCGATGTTATCGACTATTCCGAAATTAAAAACGGTATTCGTGAGGACGGTTCGGTTTATGCTCTTTATTCATTTGCAAGAAAGCTCGGTCAGGCTTTAACTTCAGGTCTTTCCGGTGCGCTTCTTTCAATGATTGGTTACAAAAAGTCTACTGCTTTTGACCCGCAGGTTAAAGAGGGTATATTTGATATTTCAACTCTCGTTCCTGCAATCAGCTTTATTTTGCTTGCGCTTATTCTTTGGTTTTGGTATCCGCTTAAAAAGAAGCTTGTTGACTCTAATGTTGAATACCTCAGAAAAAAGCACGGCGAAACTAACAAATAAAATATCGCAGGCGAATATTTTTGCTATAAACGACAAAAACAAAAGACGGTGCAGTTAATTCTGTACCGTCTTTCATTATACTTATTTTGATTTATAACATTATAACTTTGCAATCTTTTTAATCGCTTCAAAGCTTTCGCTTGAAATGATGTGCTCAATTCTGCATGCGTCCTCAGCGGCAGTCTTAGAGTCAACGCCAAGGCTGACAAGCCATTTTGAAATGGTAGTGTGCCTTTCATAAATCTTCTCGGCAATTTGCCTGCCCGATTCAAGCAAAGTTATGTATCCTGCGCCGTCAACTTCAATATATCCGTTTTCTCTCAAATTTTTCATCGCAACACTTACACTCGGTTTAGAAAAGCCGAGTTCATTAGCAATGTCTATTGAACGAACAGCACCGTTCTTGTTTTTTAATACCAATATTGTTTCAAGATAATTCTCGGCTGATTCTTGTATTTTCATATCGCACCTTCGCTTATTACATAATATACAATATATTATAACATTAATCTAACTTTTTTTCAAGTTTTATAAAAAGTTAAAATTTTCTCTTGACAAAAAAGTTAGTCGGTGCTAACATATAAATGGTTAGAGAACACTAACAATTGTTAGCAGTACCTAACATAAAATTGATTTATGTAAAGGATGTGTATATTATGATGCCTCTTACTTTAGCGGACGCAGGTGAAGATTTCATCATTCAGCGTATTGCAGGCAAACCGGAAATTAAATCTCATTTAGCTGACCTTGGCTTTGTTGTGGGTGGCAATGTAACGGTTATTTCTTCACATTCGGGTAATGTTATTGTTAATGTTAAAGGCGCAAGAATCGCAATAAGCGAGGGTATGGCGCAAAAGATTTTTGTTTAATATTAATTTTAAATAGATTAAGGAGGGAACAGGATGAACACTTTAAAGCAAGTAAAAGTAGGTCAAACCTGTATCGTAAAGAAAGTACACGGTGAGGGTGCTTTAAGACGAAGAATTATGGATATGGGTATTACCAAGGGTGTTGAAATTTATGTAAGAAAAGTAGCACCTCTCGGCGACCCTATTGAAATTACTGTCAGAGATTATGAACTTTCGGTTCGTAAAGGTGATGCAGAACTTATTGAGGTTGAATAATTAATTGGGCGATGCCCATTTTTTTAGAATTGACAGTTAGCTAAAACTAATAAAAATTAGCTGGCACTAACAAACTTGATAATTTATTTAATATGAAAGGATATACATAATATGAGTATTAAAATTGCTCTTGCCGGTAACCCTAACTGCGGTAAAACAACTTTGTTTAACGCCCTTACCGGTTCAAACCAGTATGTCGGCAACTGGCCGGGTGTTACGGTTGAGAAAAAAGAAGGTAAATTAAAGAAGCATAATGATGTTATCATCAGCGACCTTCCGGGTATTTACTCACTTTCACCATATACTTTGGAGGAAGTTGTAGCACGAAATTATCTTATCGATGAAAAACCTGATGTCGTTCTTAACATCATCGACGGTACGAACCTTGAAAGAAACCTTTATTTAACAACTCAGGTTGTTGAACTCGGTATCCCGGTTGTTGTTGCTGTTAATATGATGGATGTTGTAAAGAAAAACGGTGACAAAATTAATGTTAATGAACTTTCAAGACAACTTGCTTGCCCTGTAGTTGAAATTTCAGCATTAAAGGGTACAGGTGTTATGGAAGCTGCTGAAAAAGCTATTGAAGTTGCAGGCAGTGTAGCTCCTATTCCTCAGCATAAATTCTCAGGTGTTGTTGAGCACGCTATCGCTCATATTGAAGAAGCCGCAGTTCACAATATGCCGGAAAGTCAGCAGCGTTGGTACGCTATCAAGATTTTTGAAAGCGACGATAAAGTACTCGAAAAGCTTAATATTCCTCAGCAGACACTTGACCATATCCATAAGGATATTGAAGCTGCAGAGGAAGAAATGGATGATGACGCTGAAAGTATCATCACTAATGAAAGATACCTTTATATTTCTTCAATTATTAAAGCTGTTTATAAGAAAAAGAGCAAAGGTAAACTTTCAACCTCAGATAAAATTGATAAAATCATCACAAACAGAATTTTAGGTCTTCCTATTTTTGCACTTATTATGTGGGGTATATATTACATCGCAATGCAGTGGATAGGTGCAATGGGTACTGACTGGGTTAATGATGTTCTCTTTGGTGAACTGGTACCCGGTTTTCTTGAAAAAACTCTTGAACCACACCTTGCTCCTTGGCTCTTCGGTCTTATAAATGATGGTATAGTAGGCGGTGTCGGTGCAGTTCTCGGTTTCGTTCCGCAAATGCTCGTTCTCTTCTTCTTACTTGCTATTCTTGAAGGCTGCGGTTATATGAGCCGTGTGGCTTTCGTTATGGATAGAATTTTCCGTCATTTCGGTCTTTCTGGTAAGTCATTTATCCCAATGCTTATCGGTACCGGTTGCGGCGTTCCTGCTGTAATGGCTTCTCGTACAATCGAAAATGAGCGTGATCGTCGTATGACAATTATGACAACCACATTCATTCCTTGCGGCGCGAAGCTTCCTATTATCGGTCTTATCGCAGGCGCTTGTTTCGGCGGTGCCAGCTGGGTGGCAACTTCTGCTTATTTTGTAGGTGTTGCAGCTATTATCATTTCGGGTATTATGCTTAAAAAGACAAAGAGATTTGCCGGTGACCCTGCTCCATTCGTAATGGAACTTCCTGCATATCATATTCCTACTATCGGTACAGTTCTTCGTTCTACTTGGGAGCGTGGCTGGTCATTCATCAAGAAGGCTGGTACAATTATCACACTTGCAACTATCCTCATTTGGTTCCTTCAGGGCTTTGGTGTTGAAAACGGTGCCTTCGGTATGGTTGAAGATATGGATAACTCAATCCTTGCTAAATTTGGTAACTTGTTTGCTTGGCTCTTTATCCCACTCGGTTGGGGCGGCTGGAAACCTGCTGTTGCTGCCGTTACAGGTCTTATTGCTAAGGAAAATGTTGTTTCAACATTCGGTGTTCTTTATCACTTCGCAGGCGAACTTGCTGAAAACGGTGACGAAATTTGGGTTAACTTCGGTAAAGACCTTGCTTCTCTTAGTGGCGGTCATGCTGCTCTTGCAGGTTATTCATACCTTATTTTCAATCTTCTTTGTGCTCCTTGCTTCGCAGCAATCGGTGCTATCAAGAGGGAAATGAATAATGCAAAGTGGACTTGGTTTGCAATCGGTTATCAGTGCGGTTTTGCTTATATTATTTCACTTATCGTATATCAAATCGGTCTTGTATTTGCAGGTGATATCAATGTTATCGGTTTCATCGCCGCTCTTATCTGTCTTGCAGGTCTTCTCTATATGCTTTTCAGAAAGAATAAGTATGATGATAACAGACTTACAATTAATACTAAGGCTTCAAAAAAAGACAAAGCTAAAGCTTAAATTATAGAAAGGAAGTATTTGTATGCTTGCGTTTTTAAAAGCAAATATTTATAATATTATTGTTATAGCGATTATTTTGCTTGTTGTTTTCTTAATTGTACGAAAAATAGTTAAAGATAAAAAGGCAGGCAAAAGTGCTGTTTGCGGTGGCGATTGCAGTAAATGTCATGCAAATTGCAGTCACAAAAACTGACTTTTAAAATAGTATAGAATTTTCCGTCTGTATCTGTTATAATGATGCAGACGGATTTTTGTTTTGTGAGGTAAATTATGATTAAAACTGTTTTATTCGATCTCGATGATACTATTCTTGATTTTAAAATGAGCGAACGGGTTGCTCTTTCAAAAACGCTTAAAAAATTTGGTGTTGAACCGACGGAGGAAATTATAGCAAAATACAGCGCATATAATATTTCTCAGTGGAAGCGTCTTGAACTCGGTGAAATCAGTAGGGAAGAAGTAAAGGTTAATCGCTATAAACTTCTTTTTGACGATATAGGCGTTGACATTTCACCCAAAGAAGCCACTGCCGATTACGAGGAAAATCTTGCCCACGGTCACTATTTTGTTGACGGCGCAAAAGAAATGCTTAATTCTGTTTATCAAGATTATGATTTGTACCTCGTTTCAAACGGTGCCAAAAAAGTACAAGAGGGTAGAATGGTAACTGCTGATATTAACCATTGCTTTAAAGGAATCTTTATTTCCGAAGTTGTCGGTTATGAAAAACCAAGCGAAATTTTTTTCAATAAAGTTTTTGAAACTATCGGCAATGTCAACAAAGACGAAACTGTTATTATCGGCGACAGCTTGACTTCAGATATTAAGGGCGGAAAAAATGCAAAAATAAAAACCGTCTGGCTTAACCCAAACGGTCTTGACTGCGGTGATATTATTCCTGATTATCAAATTTCTTCCCTTAATGAAATAAAACCGCTTCTTAAAAAAATATAAATATCGTGACATAGTCACGCACCTAATGAGAGGGAATTATTAAGGGGACTTGATGTGTTGAACCGCCCCAGATTGTGCAGACAGTACAAAAAAGGGAGCCTAAGGTAGAATAATTAAATTTTAAGCAACAAACTGATTTCGTTTTTCAAGCGGAGTCAGTTTTGTTTTAGTTTGAATACGGTAGTTGTTGTAGAAGTTGATGTATTCGGATATGATGAGGCGAGCCTCATCATATCCGGAAAGTTTTACTCTGTGGATACATTCCGTTTTGAGTATTGAAAAGAAATTTTCGGCTAAAGCGTTGTCATATGGATTACCACGCCTTGACATTGACGGCGTTATGCCGTATGATTGTGTTAGGTTAAAGTATGCTTGCGACGTGTACTGAAATCCTTGGTCACTGTGGAGTTGCACCTCTGCAGTGATTTTTTCTTTCC
>CAVKLC010000021.1:0-35964 GCA_963657005.1 bacterium
TTGTTTTGTCACGCTTTTATCACTCTCCATACAACAAAATCGATATTATGTTGTAGTTGTAACTGCTATCAGGCAAAACAAAAAAAGCACCTACAATCAAATGTAGGTGCCGAAAATTAAAATTAGGTATGACGAACTAAGCCTTGTCAAGAAAAAACTTGAAAAGGCTTATTCGTATTTGTTTTAAGTGACAATTTTGGTACATTTCATACCGTGCAATATATGTAGCATTGTAAATAAATATGAAATATGATATAATCAAAAAAGAATTCAAGTATGTTTTACAACATAATATCGATTATGTTATTCGCCGCCGATTTTGGCGGATTTTTTATTTTTAGGCTAAATTATCAGGTGCATATTTTCCATACGGCGGCGGTGTTCTGTGCCGGTAGAAATAATGTAAATTCTGGTTGTATTGATACTGCTGTGACCGAGAATGTCAGCAAGCTTTGCAATATCCTTTTCAATGCCGTAAAATACACGGGCGAATAGGTGCCGTAGATTATGGGGGAATACTTTTTGCGGATTTACATTCGCCTCTGCGCAAAGTAATTTCATTTCTCGCCAAATGTTTGTACGGCTTACCGGCTTTCCTGTTCTCGTTACAAAAATCATACCGCTTTTTATTCCTTGCTCTGCTGCCCAGCGGAGCAATTTCTGTTTCAGTTCTTTCACGATAAAAACAGACCTTGTTTTCGCTTTACAGTTTACGATTGCTTCACCTTGCTTTACCGCCTCAACCGTGATATATTGCAACTCACTGACACGAATACCAGTGGCACAAATAGTTTGAATGATTAAATTCAATCGTTTATTTTTCTTTTGCTTTGCCGCTTGGCACAAGCGTTTGTATTCCGCCCTTGTTAATTCTTTTTCTTCCGAGCAAAAAACTTGCTGTTGTAATTTTAGTGATTTAACTCTTAAGTCATACCAATTCAAAAATACAAACAAGCTGTTGATGCTTGCAAGCATTGAGTTCACACTGCGAACAGCATAATTTTCCTGCAAATAATTTTTGTAGGCGATAACAATTTCCTTAGTTATCCTTTTACCTTTCGCATAAATTGAAAAAGCTTTCACATCACGAATATATTTTTCAACCGTTGCCGTGCTTTTCTCTTGCAGCTCTAAATTTTTCTTGAAATCATCAATAATATCTGCCGTTAAAATTCGTCCTTCCATCATGTATTTACCTCCGAGTAAGTGCTAAATATATTGTACCCGAAAAGTATGAATCCAAAATTGCCGCTTTAATTTTAGATAAATGCAAAGCACAAGTCGATTGTGCGAATATAAGAAAAATCCCTGTTGGGTTTACAGAATTTTCTGTATCTCAACAGGGATTTTTTATTTTCTGAAACTTTTTCTCTCAGGAGGGGGTACAAAACGCCTTTCTCAGTTCAAACAAGTGAGGAGGTAAATAAAAAATATTTTGAAAATCAAGAAAATGGGTGTGCATTTTGATACCGCTTGTCCAAATGAGTGAAGGGATAAATTTCAATCGGGTTTCAGGGTAACCCTGACGAGATGTTTTACCGTTTTTTCGCCGCAGGAGTTAAAACGGTCTGCTCGATAAGATTTTTCATTACAACTTAATAAACAAGTTTTAATGAAAAAACTCGCTGACGGATTTAATGAGAAATTCATAGGAATTTTTAATTTTTTCGACTTACAGGGGGTACAAAACGCCCTTCTCAGTTCAAACAAGTAGAGGGATATTTTTAATTTTCTCATAATTTTTTCCGAAAAAGGAGCGTGAACATCAAAGACGATAAATAACACTTATAAAGAATTTAAGAGCCGCACAGACAAAAAAAGTGCTGATTTCAGCACCAAATCAATACAGAAAATGAGGTGATAGATTGAACAAATATTTTAAAACAACAGACGCCCAGAATTTTGCCTTTTACAAAGTTCCGAAAGCGTTGTTTGAAGAAAAATATAAGTCGGTTTCCACAGACGCAAAAATGCTATACGGTCTTTTGCTCGACCGAATGTATCTGTCCGTCAAAAATAACTGGATAGATAAACAAGGCAGAGTATATCAATATTTCACAATAAAATCCGCTCAGGAAAAACTGCACTTCGGTCACGAAAAAATATGCAAGCTTTTTGCGGAGCTTGAAGCAGCTGATTTGATTCAGCGCAAAAGACAAGGTCAAGGTAAACCGAGCGTTATATATCTTAAACAATTCTGATTTTCATATTTCCTGAATTCGGAATAACAGAAGGTATTAAGACTGAAAGAGCAAGATATTACTTGCCGAAAAAGATAAATATATAGGAGTTGATTGAATGACAAAAATATTAAACATAAATTTGCTTGTTCCGTTTGAAAATCATCCGTTTAAATCAAGAGACGGAATTGAACAGCAAGAATTAACAGAAAGCATAAAAGCAAACGGATTGATTGAGCCGATAATTGTCCGTCCTTCTTCGGCCGGTAAATATGAAATTATCAGCGGTCACAGGCGTGTTGAAGCTTGCAAAGCGTTAGGGATAACGAGCATACCCGTGACAATAAAAGAACTGACAAAACACGAGGCGATTGTACAAATGGTGGATTCAAACATACACCGAGAACATATATTGCCAAGTGAAAAAGCTTTTGCTTACAAGATGAAATTAGAGGCATTAAAACATCAAGGCAAAGCTTATGGACAAGTTGTCCACAAGTCCAGGGACAATATATCCGATACCGAAAGCGGCAGACAGGTACAGCGATATATCCGACTGACATATTTAATACCCGAACTACTTAAACTGGTTGATGAAGAAAGGATAGCCTTTACTCCGGCTATTGAAATTTCGTATCTAACGGAATATGAACAAAGGACATTACTTGACCAAATTGAATTTACAGACGCTACGCCGTCATTATCGCAGGCACAAAGACTCAGAAAATTCAGTGAACAAGGCAGATATTCAACCGATGTTGTTTTTGCAGTGCTATGTGAGGAGAAGGCGAATCAGAAAGAGCAAGTACGCTTTATGGAAGAAGATATCCGCAAATATTTTCCGAGAAATTACACCAAAGCAGATATGCAGAAAACGATAATATCGCTACTTGAAAAATGGCAAAAACAAAGAGAAAGAAATCGGAGGGATGAACGATGACAGATAAAAACACCTCAATATATGCACAATATTTTGAAAAAGACAATAAACCGTTCTTTATGAAAATCGGCAACACAACTTACGAAATCAGCACACATTTCAATCCTAAGGGCAGAGAAAATGTACTTCAGCAATTTGAAGATTTACTGACCGAACTAAAGATAGCATAAGTTCGTACAATCGACACTGCGGCATTGCAAGTGTAAAATACAATTACATTGCAATGCCCTGTTGTCACGAAAGGAGCAAATAGTTTATGGCAACAAACAAAAATATACAAGGGCAAGAAGAAAAAATCACCGCTCTGTACTGTCGCTTATCTCAAGACGATAATTTAGAGGGTGAAAGTAACTCAATATCAAATCAAAAGGAAATCCTGATGACATACGCAAAGAAAAACGGATATTTGCATCCGCAATTCTTTGTCGATGACGGTATCAGCGGAACAACATTTAACAGACCCGGCTTTCAAGAAATGGAAAATCTCATTGAAGCCGGCAAGGTGTCAACCGTAATTGTAAAAGACTTATCCCGTTTTGGCAGAGAACATTTGCTTTGCGGTCATTATACGGAAATTGTCTATCCGACTTTAGGCGTAAACTTTATAGCCATACAGGAAAATGTAGATACGACGAAGGGTATGGGAACAGAAATGATGCCGTTTCATAACATTTTTAATGAGTGGTATGCAGCTCAGACTTCAAAGAAAATCCGTGCTGTTAATGAGATGAAAGCTTCAAAAGGAATGCGTATTTCCTCTACTGTGCCTTATGGTTACAAGAAAATAGGTGGCGACAAGGAACAGTGGTACATTGATGAACCTGCTGCTGAGGTTGTACGAAAGATATTTAATCTCTGTATATCCGGCAAAGGACCTTCGCAGATTGCAAGACAACTTGAAGCTGAAAAAGTGCTTACTCCAACAGCATATTTTAATTCCACAGGTAAGAAAACAAGCAATCCTGTGCCGGTCAATATATATGGTTGGGAACAAACGAGTATTGTTCACATTCTTGAAAACAGACAATATACAGGCTGCACTGTAAATGGAAAAAGCACAACGGTAAGTTACAAAGTGCATAAGAAAATTGAGAAATCACAAGAGGATTATCAGATTATTCCAAACACACAGGAGGCAATCATCAGCGAAAACACTTGGCTGAGAGTACAGGAACTCAGAAAAAGTAAAAGACGAAATACAGCCACAGGCAGAAAAAGTTTATTCTCAGGCTTGGTATACTGTCCCGATTGCGGAGCAAAATTACACTTTTGTGCAGCAAAAAGCTTGAAGAAAAATCAAGAGTTCTGGAGATGTTCTTCCTACAAAAACGGTCGTGGTACTTGCACAATTCATTATATCCGAGATGTTGTGCTTGAAGTAATTGTTAAAGAAGCTATCTCAGAACTTGCGGATTTTGTCCGCTGTTACAACAGTGCCTTCCTCTATCTCATAGCCGAAAAGAAAGGTGTCGAAGCAGTAAATCAGGAGAAATCACTGCGAGCAAAAACCGAAAATGCAAGGCAGAGAATATCTGATTTGGACAAGTTATTTTCAAGAATTTATGAGGATAATATTCTTGGCAAGTTATCCGATGAGCGTTATTCCCGTATGGCAAGTGAATATGAAGCTGAGCAAAAGCGTCTTATATCAGAAGTTGAGGAAAATGAAAAAACGCTTGTTGAACTTCAAAAACAGACTGTTGATATGAAAATGCTCTATCAGGGACTTATGGAATTTACAGAGATGAAACATCTTACTCCAACCGTTGTAAACAAACTTATTGAGCGTATCGAAATTCACAACAACGAGAAGAAACATTCTCACGGTCATGTTAAAGTGGACATCTATTTTACCGCAGTCGGATTATTTGATATTCCAACCGAACAGCAGCTTTTCGAAACAATGGAAAAAGTAAAACAGAAAAATGCGGAGAAATCCGCATAAATAAAGGAAAAAGTGTAACCCCATATCGGGATTACACCACAATTCCTAAAATACTGCCTTATTAGCCCGCGGCTAATGCTAACACCACATAAGGACGTAATCTGAAAACACATCAAAATACAACTTTATTGGCGTTGTAAAGGCACAAAAGACAGTGTAGAAGGCAGAAATGCTTTTTACGCTGTCTTTCTTTATGTTCAAAAATAAAATCGCACATTCGTCATCTTGTTAATTTCCTGCTGCAATGTAGACACAACTGAAGAAGAAAAGTCGATAGGAATTGGATTTGGCGAAAACATGGAAAAATTCACAATTATATGTTATAATTTTTGGGCTTTAGGAGGTGGATATAATGCGAGCAGCGTTTCAAATACTTGTAATACCATATCGAATTATTGACGGCTCGCCCGTCTATTGTGTGTTTCACCGTGCGGACTGCGACCAATGGCAATTTATTGCCGGAGGTGGTGAAGATAATGAAACGCCTTTGGAATCCGCAAAAAGAGAAACCTTAGAAGAAGGCAGCGTGCAGTCGGATAAATGGGTGGAACTGAAAAGTCTATCTTATATTCCCGCTGCCGTTATATCCGAAAGGTGTCGGCAGTCTTGGGATAAAAACACTTATGTAATTCCCGAATTTACCTTTGGCTTTGAGTGCAAAGAAAATGTTAAATTGTCCAACGAACATACAGAGTGTGTTTGGTTGTCTTATGATGAAGCAACAGAGAAACTCAAATGGGATTCAAACCGTACAGCTCTTTATGAGCTTAATTGTCGTTTGAATGTTAAGTAATGATTGGATTAAACGAGAAAGCACCGTAAACTTACTTAAAAACAGCCTTATGCGGCGTTGCCTAAAGTGTCTGTCGCTTTTGTTTTTAAAATTCATATTGCAAGGGTTTCCCAAAAGAAAAATCATAATATATCCTGCAATGTTTTTGAAGATAAAAAATCTTCGATAACATCGTCAAGCTCTTTCCAAAGGATATATGTTTTGCAGCTTGATTGTTGCTCGCAATCGCCCTCGCCCACGCACGCAACAGGAGCAAGGCTTCCCTCCGCCGCATTTAAAATTGAAGAAATTGTATATTCCTTAGGCTCTCGGTTAAGCATATAGCCGCCGTTTTTGCCCCTGACACTTTTTAAAAGTCCGTTTTTATTGAGTGAAGAAACAATGATTTCAAGATATTTTATGCCGATATTTTCACGCTCGGCAATATCTTTAAGCGATACAGGTCCGCCCTGCTGATTTTCCGCAAGGTCAACCATAATGCGCAGAGCATATCTGCCCTTTGTTGAAACCATCATTATTCCTCACCTCCGAAATATTCCTTTGCGATTCTTACGCTTTCCATAGCATCCTTAGCGTAATAATCGGCATTTATCATTTTTGCATAAGACTTTGTAAGCACTGCGCCACCGACAAAAACTTCAGCGTCCGTATTGTCGTGAATAAGCTTAATTGTCTTTTCCATATTAGGCACGGTAGTAGTCATAAGTGCTGAAAGACCGACAAGTTTAATATCGTTTTTCTGCACTTCTTCAAGCACTTTTTCGCACTTGACATCCTTGCCGAGGTCGATAACATCAAAGCCGTAGTTTGACAAAAGAACCTTAACAATGTTTTTGCCTATATCGTGAATATCGCCCTCAACAGTCGCAATAACGATTTTGTTTTCGCTCTTCTTTTCCTCGCCTGCCAAAATTAAATGCTCTTTAATCACATCAAATGCGACCTTAGCCGAATCAGCACTCATAAGAAGCTGAGGCAAGAATACTTTGTTTTTTTCAAAGCCGTCGCCGACAACATCAAGAGCCGGAATGATATATTCGTTAATAACATCAAGAGCCGCTTTATCCTTTAAAAGCTCTCTTGCACAAGAGACTGAATCTTCCTTAATACCTTTTATAATAGCTGTTTTAAGGTCGGTAACACCTGCTGCCTGATTATTTGTTTGCGAAGCGGTAACAGATTCGATATACTCAGTGCAGTTATCGTCAAAACCCTCAAGCGCATTATATGAATAGTATGCGTTCATCATACTTTCGCTAAGCGGGTTAATAATACCTGCCGAAAGACCTGCTTTAAGCGCAAGAGTAAAGAAAGCAGTATTAATAGCCTCACGCTTAGGAAGACCGAAGCTTATATTTGATACGCCCAAAACAGTACCCACTCCAAGCTCATGCCTGATATAGTCAACTGCTTTAAGCGTTTCTTTTGCATTATCCTTGTTTGTTGAAATAGTCATTACAAGAGCATCAACAACAAGGTCTTTTTTATCTATACCGTAGCTTTCTGCTGTTTTGATAATCTTTTTTGCAATAGCAATTCTGCCCTCTGCCGTTTCGGGAATACCAGATTCATCAAGGCAAAGGCAAACAACAACACCGCCGTACTTTTGAACAAGTGGGAATACTTCACTCATAGACGACTGCTTACCGTTAACCGAGTTAATCATAGCTTTGCCGTTATACATTCTCATAGCTTTTTCAAGAGCAGTAGTATCACTTGAATCAAGCTGAAGCGGAAGCGGCAATACACTTTGAAGATTATAAACAGCCGACTGAAGCATTGCCACCTCGTCAATTTCAGGCAAGCCGACATTAACATCAAGAATATGCGCACCCTTTTCCTGCTGGGCGATACCCTCTTTAATTATATAGTCAATATTATTATTTCTAAGCGCTTCTTTAAAAAGTTTTTTGCCGGTAGGGTTAATTCTTTCGCCGATAACAACAGGTTTTTCACCGATTGTAACGGAAGTTGAATATGAGCAAACGACTGTGTCATTTTTCTTTTCAGGCACACTGTCCGGTATATCCTTGCAAAGCTCTATCATTCTTTCAATATGCTTTGGAGTAGTACCGCAACAACCGCCGAGAAATGATACGCCGAGCTTAGCAATTTCCCTCATATCTTCTGCAAATTCGTCAGGCGAAACATTATATACAGTCTTGCCGTCAACAGATTCCGGAAGACCTGCGTTTGGCATAACGAGAATCGGAAGCGAAGTGCAGGCTCTGAGTTCCTTAACAAGTGGAATCATCTGCTTAGGACCTAAACCGCAGTTAAAACCGATAGCATCAACCCTAAGACCCTCGAGCATTGCAACCGCACTTTTAACATCACCGCCGGTTAAAAGCCTTCCCGATTCATCAAAAATCATTGAAGTGATAATCGGCAAATCGGAATTTTCTTTAACTGCAAGCACAGCGGCTTTAAGCTCGTACATATCGCTCATAGTTTCGATAATAGCGACATCCGCACCGTCCTTACCGGCTCTTACAACTTCGCTGAAAAGTTCGATTGCCCTTTCAAAATCAAGGTCGCCCATCGGTTTAAGAAGCTTACCTGTAGGACCGATATCAAGCGCAACTTTCTTGCCTGCCTTTTTAGCAAGCGCAACACCTGCTTTTACAAGCTCGTCCACATTATCATATTTAAGCGAGTTTGCGCCGAAAGTATTGGCAGTGATAAACTCCGCGCCGGCTTTTGCATAACCCTCGTGAACGGCAAAAACTCTTTCAGGTTCGCTAATATTAAGTTTTTCAGGCAATTCACCTGCTTTAAGGTTGAGCATACTGCCCATACCACCGTCAAAAAATCTAATCATTTTCAATACCTATAAAAGCCGTAACAGACTTTGACGGCACCATTTGGTAAGTGTCGGTCAAAGTGATTCCGATACGCTTTGTTATATCCATAAGTTCAAATAGCTTTTTATTTTCTTTAATATCAAGGTCAAAGTACCCCGGTGAATAGCGCATACGAAACCTCATACCCTGACTTTTAAGTTCGTCTTCAAGAGCGTCGCACACTTCTTCAATTTTAGAGGCAAGGCACGCTTGAAGCACCATTGCCCTTGCAATATCGGTTGAAGAATAAGTACGAAGAAGCCTGTCACATTCAGTGCCCAAAGTTGCACCGAAAAGGCAAACTTTTTTGCACCCTTTCATATTATCGGCAAGCCTTTTACTGCTAAACACCGTGTCACCTATAATCACCTTATCCTCGGTCACTTCGCAGTCAAATATCCTGCTTATCGTTTTAGGTCTTACGCATTTGTTAACTTCACTGCAACAATCGTCAATAAGGCTCAAAAGCCTTGTGTCGTCAACCTTAGAATTAGTGCGCAGATAATGAAGTATTTCTGTCTTATTCATTGATAATAGCTGAAAGTCCTTCCATAATTTGATGAGCAACATCAGGCTTATTCATAGTATAAATATGAATATTATTAACACCGTTTGCCATTAAATCAATAATCTGCTCGGTGGCATAAACAATACCTGCCTGCTTCATTGCTTCTGGGTTATCGCCGAAGCGCTCCATAATCTTTGTAAACTTAACAGGCAAAGAAGCGTTTGAAAGTTCAATACTTCTTTTAATCTGATTTGCATTTGTTATCGGCATAATGCCCGCAATGATAGGAACATTAATTTCCTTAATTTCGCACATTTCACGGAAATTATAAAATTTATCGTTGTCAAAAAACATTTGAGTTGTGATAAAATCAACGCCGCAGTCAACTTTTTCTTTAAGCCTTGCAATATCTTCAACTCTTGTTAATGACTCAGGATGAGTTTCAGGGTAGCACGCCGCACCTATGCAAAAATTATCTCTCTTTTTAATCTCGTTAACAAGCTCGTAAGCGTGGTGGAAATACTGGTGCTCACTCATTTCAAAATCTTTAGGAATATCTCCTCTTAAAGCAAGCACATTTTCAATACCGTTTGCTTCAAGTTCGTCAAGAACGCTGTTAATCTTTTCTTTAGTAGAAGTAAGGCAGGTAAGATGAGAAAGAGGTTCAACCCCGCCCTCTTTAATAGCATTCGCAATCTCGGTTGTAAAGCCGCTTGTAGTGCCTGCCGCACCGTAAGTTACACTCATAAAAGACGGCTTGTCTTTAACCATTTCTTCAACTACTTTTTTAGTATTTGCAATTTTATCCCACTGCTTTGGCGGAAAAATTTCAAATGAAACTGTTACTTTTTTATTACTTATTATATCTCTTATTTTCATAATTTATCACCCATATTTATATATTCCTATTAATCGCATATGGTATTATACTATCTTTTTGGTAGGAATTCAAGTTATATTTATCATATAACCTTTGCATCATATGACCTTTACAAAGAGAAAAATTAACCGTTTTCATAATTTATAATTGAGCATTTAATAAGAAATAGCGAGTATAAGCGAGTTTTCGAGAGTTTTGCACTGTTTTTATAAATTTGTTGTTGACTAATAAAACTTCTTGTGTTATTATATGTGAGCAAACGAAAAGGACCGTTTAGGTCAAATTATTTAGGAGGAATTGATTATGTCAACATTTTTACCAAAAGCTGACGAAATCACCCGTAAGTGGTATGTAATTGATGCTGCTGACAAGCCTCTCGGTCGTGTAGCAAGTGAAGCTGCAGTTCTCCTCAGAGGTAAGCACAAGCCAATCTTCACACCAAATGTAGATTGCGGTGACTTCGTAATTATTATCAACACAGACAAAGCTGTTCTTACAGGTGACAAGCTCAACAAGAAGCTTTATCAGCACCACACCGGTTACATCGGTAACCTCAAGGAAGTTAAGTACGGCACACTTATGGCTGAAAAGAGCGACTTTGCTATGCAGCTTGCTGTTAAGGGTATGATTCCTGACACAACACTCGGCAGAAAGCAGCTCACAAGATGCCACATCTACAAGGGCGCAGATCACAAGCATGAGGCTCAGAAGCCTGAAGCTTACGAATTATAATAGGAGGTATCTGAGTTATGTATGAAACTAATCCATATTTCTACGGTACAGGTAGAAGAAAAGAATCAGTAGCTCGTGTACGCTTATACGCAGGTACCGGCAAAATCACAATCAACGACAGAGATATTGACGATTACTTTGGTCTTGAAACACTCAAGCTCATCGTTCGTCAGCCACTCACTCTTACCGAAACAGGCGAAAAGCTTGATGTAGTATGCAGAGTAAACGGCGGCGGTGTTACCGGTCAGGCAGGTGCTATCCGTCACGGTATCGCAAGAGCTCTTCTTCAGTATGACGAATCACTTCGTCCTGCTCTCAAGAAAGCCGGTTTCCTCACTCGTGACCCAAGAATGAAGGAAAGAAAAAAGCCTGGTCTCAAAAAGGCTCGTCGTGCACCACAGTTCTCAAAGAGATAATTTGTTATCTTTTCACAGCGTTTCCAATTTGGAAGCGCTGTTTTTTTGCGCACGACGAGCCTTTTTCCTAAAAAGCGTAAGCTTTTTGGGAAAAAGGAGGAACAACGAAATGAGCGATAAATAACTTTTGCTCCATATCGTTCAAAATAATACAAATGTATAATATAAATTTATTTTTAAAAATTTGTAAAATTTTCTTGCATTAAATTATATATTATGTTAGACTAAAATAAAATTTTATAGTTGGCAAAGTAGTCGAAAGGCTATGACGCAAAGCATTAGTATCTAAGGTTTTTACTATGATTGACTGGCTGCAAAGAATGTGATTTATCGCCTTTTTTGCAGCCTTTTTATTTTGGAGGGAATTATGAACAATATTTTCAGAAATGTTATGAACGCAGTGGCAAATTCGACTTCAACTTTTGTTGAAAAAATGTATAAAAATGAAAAGGAAAATTCCGCAAAAGGAATTGACGGTTATTCTTTTGAAACAACTATTACCATTTTGGACAAAGAGGGTAACCCGGTTATGGTGGCTCGTTCAACCGTTAGCGACAAGCCGGAGGTTTCAAAAGATTTTGAAGAACAGGTAATGAAGAAAATTAATGAACTTGCAAAGAATCAAAGCGAAGTTTCAAAAAATTCACAACCTAAAACTTTGGTGCAGGAAAGCCTTGAGAAAGAAACCGAAAAAGAGGCTGAAAGTGTGCCTGAAGTAAAGGTTTCGCAGGTTAAAATACCTGAAATTGAAAATTTTGAAGAACCTTTAGCCAAAGAGGAAGCAGTAAATGAAAAACTTCCTAAAGCAGAACTCCCAAAGGTTGAGGAAAGCGAAGCTGTGGCTGAAAAAATTGCCGTGCCTCCTGTTTCAGCCGAGGTTGAGCCGGTAGCGGCAGTTCCTATGGGAAGTATGCTTAATTCTAATCTTTCCGTTAAACCGGTTGAAGAAGTAAGCGCTCCTGCAAAAGCAGAAGTTAAAGCAGAAAGCGAAGATGCACCAAGCACTTCGTCACTTAAAGCTCAAACAACCGGAAATGAAACAAAAAGGCAAAAAATCGAAGAACTTTTGAAAAGATATTCATCACTTGATTAATTGAGGTTTTTATGAAAAATAAAAAGAAAAAAGCTGAAGAAAAAGCTAAAAATGTGGTTGAAGAAGCGGTTGAAACTCAGGAAAACGAAGAAGAACTTGCACCCAACAGGTTTGACAAATTTGTTGACGATGTGATTAAAAAAAAGGAAAGCGTTAACCCAAAGGGCAAAAAAACTATTATTTTGGCACTCGTTTCAATTATTCTTTTTGCGCTCACTTTTGCGCTTCAGTCGATTTATACAAATTATCTTGCACCGGTCGGTGAAAACGAAATCGTTAACTGGATGTTTGTAACCGGAAGCAAAAATGCCGATGTTGCAAATGCCGAAACATATAATCAGGCTTCAAAAGATAACAGGATAAGAAAGCCGATTTTTGACAGATATGTACATACGGTTTATAACATCGATTCATCAAAGGATGAAAGGGTGCTAAGCGTTATTACCGAGTATGCGCCCGTTAAAATTACACTCAACGACCAGGAAATATATAATAACGGCTACGGCAAAAAGAAAATTGTGGGCAACAGCTACAATGAAGTTCTTATTCCGTCGTCAACTCAAATGCAAAAACTTGATTTATATATGTATTATCCTTTCGGATTTAACCTTAAAGCGGATATTAACCCGCTCGGCAACAGCAGTATATTTGACGCGTCAAATATAGCCGACAATTTTCAGGTCGTTTTGGGTTTGAGCATTGCTCTGCTCGGCTTAGTGCTCTGCATTCTTGTGTTTGGCTTAATGTTTAGGAACCGTGATATCCTTGTGCTTATCGGGGTTGCAATTAATGTTTTTGTTTGCGGTGCGGCAATGTTTTTTAAAGAATTTGCAAGTCATAACGCATCGTTTTCTTCGCCGCTCTTTTTTGCGATTACAAATGTACTCACCGCACTTGTAATATGCTTGATTATTAATAATTTCAACTCTTTGGTTGAAAAGAAAAATCGTTTTATAACTATTTTGTCCGTTCTCATTGTTGCACTTTCGGCTGTTACATTTGTGCCGAATGTTTTGATAATGCAAATAGGTCTTATTGCTTCAGCCGTTTGCTCGCTCGCTGCGTTTGTCATATTGTTTAACGAGTTTAAAAAGACGGAAAATCTTTTCATCTTGAGCAGCAGCGCAATAAGAATTGTGGGTATTTATTCTCTTCTTGCATATATGTTTAACGCTTTCGGCGTAGCACTCGGAGCTGTTAAATATTCTGTTTTTGTATTTATCATTTCAACTGTAATTACCCTTGTTACTCTTTTCATTCTTTATTCAAAGAAGATTGCCATGGGCAACCTTGTTGAGTATTCGAGCGAAAAGGGTGAGGAATATTACACCGATTTGTTTAAGTCGGTAGCAGATATTATCATTGTAACGGATAACAAAATTTCTTATGAAAACTATGTGCTCAATTTTTGCAACAAGACCTACACTTTCTTAGCAAGCAACAATATACTTGCAATGGCAAACGGTGTGTCCTACAGCGTCGGAGTTAAAAAAGACGATATGTTTGACACCGTTTATTCAAAAAATGCTAAGGGAAATGTAAACTTTGATTCTGTCTACAGTGTGCTTAACACTCAGGAAAGCAAATTCAGCGTCGGCACAACATTTTTCAATATGCTTCTGCAAAGCGACGGTCACGATGATTATATCGTAACTTTTGAAAATCTTTACATTCCAAAGGAATTCAATATAACCGCATTTATTGAAATTCTTTATCAAACAATAACAAATTCTTTGGCAAATTATAAAAATGATTTGATCGAAGAACAGGAAATCAACCCGATTATTTATGATGATTACGAGGCGGCATTTATCAAGATTGCTCAAATTGTTGAAGCTAAATGCCTTTGCACGGAAAATCATATCAGAAATGTGTCAAAAATTTCTGCCACTCTTGCAATAGAAATGGGTCTTGAAGATAAGGCAAAAGTTCTTGCAAAAGCGGCAATGCTACACGATATCGGCAAAATCGTTATCAGCAACGATATTTTAAGAAAACCGGGCAAGCTTACAAACGAAGAAATAAATATTTTAAGGCAGCATATTGTTACCGGTTATAATATTTTGTCGGGTATCGACGGTGAATTTTTCGCAATAGCAAGAACCGTTGTGCTTGAACACCACGAAAATTATGACGGCACGGGTTATCTTGGCAGAAAAGGTGACAACATCAACCTTTACGCAAGAATAGTTAAAGTTGCCGATGTTTTTGACGCACTTGTTTCTAAGCGTGATTATAAAGAAGCTTGGAATTACGAAGACGCAATAAATTACATTTTTGAAAAGAGCGGTACTGAATTTGACCCGAGAGTTGTAGCCGCTTTTTCAAGATGCGGAATGGATATTATTGCAATAGAAGAAGATAATCAATAAAACTCTAAAAGGTAATAAATATGCCGAAAAAAAATAAAGCAAATAAAGAAATATCAAATAATGATTTGACTGAAAAAACCAAAAAGCGCGGCAAAAAGAAGCGCGCACAGTCTAAATATTTAAAAAAACTTAATATGAAAGCAAAAAAAGGCGTGAAAGTGTTTATAATAATCATTTGCGTTCTTTTAATTGCCATTGCCGTTTGCATTGCCACTTGGTTTATTAAACCGTCAAGTTCGCTTTATTTTGCTATGATTGACAAAACCGTTCCGGCAACTTCGGCTGATTCGGCGAGTTATCTTGACGATGTCGACAATATTTACCGCAAGCATATCGGTGCAAACTGGATTTTTAATTATATGAAAATTAAAAATCCGGAAACTAAAGATTATTACAGCATCGAGGCCGACTATTACGGCAACCATGTTGACAACAACTACAACCTTACCGACCCTACATACCTTGAAAACATTAAAGAAATACCAGACATTCTCTACCTTTCCGACAGTTACGGCACTGAGCTTAACGAGGAAAAGGGCATCAGCGAAAACGATATGAACACTATTGCGCTTTGCCACTCAATGGGAAGCGTGGTAATCGGCGAGCAGGATATTTTAACTACAGGCACGAGTGAGGAAATATCTGCTCAGCTTCAAAATCTTTTTGGAATCAAACATTCCGGCTGGGTCGGAAGATATATTTACGATTTGGCAGACCTTACCGATGTTCCTTACTGGGCACCTCCTATGTATAAGGAAAAGTACGGCGTTGAGTGGCGCTGTTCGGGTTCGGGTATTCTTCTTGTTTCAAACGAGGGCGATATTATCGTGCTTGAAGCTAAAAAAGACTTTGAGGACGATAACCTTTTGAATATAAGAATAACGGATAAATACAAAAAAGAATTTGGCAAGGAAAGTTTAAACTATTATTCTTGGTTTGAGCTTGTTGAGCCGACTGCGGGCAGTCAAACTATTGCCGAGTATGAATTTAATCTTAATAAAGAGGGTATGGAGGAATTTGCTCCCGTATCCGATACTCCTGTTTTTTCAGCAGTTATTCGCAACACTTCCGACGAAGCGCCTACTTATTATTTTGCAGGTGATTTTAACGACTATGTTGACGATTTTAAGCCGTTTAGATTTATCGGCTCCGACCTTTTTTATCAGTGGCTCAGCTATGATAAAGACGGCGATGTGACCCACTTTTATTGGCATTTCTTTGAACCTATGTTTAAAAAGATAGTAAAAGATGTTCAAAAAGACGGCGCGGTTAATCACAATACAAACGAACAAAACGAAAAAGAAAAGCAGTTAAAAGCAAGGCTTGATTCAAATAAGCTTCAAATTTACACCGACAAAAACTGGGTTGACTTTAGAATAAAAGGCTTCAATATGTATGGCGAAAAGCCGGGCAACGCTCAGTATGACTACAGCGACAGTTACGATTACTACAAAAATATTATCGCAAAAGCCGCTTCGTCCGGTGCAAATGTAATAAGGACTTATGACCTTTACTCGCCTGATTTTTACCGTGCGCTTTATGAATACAATCAGGCAAACGATAATAAGCTTTATCTTATTGAGGGTATAAGCTTAAATGGAATTGACACGAAAAATATTACAAGCGACGATACGCTGAAACTTATTAAGCAAAACACCGAGTATACCATTTCGGCAATGTTCGGCAAAGCTAATTTGAAAGACAGTGCCAATAACAAAACCGCTCTTTACAGACATAATGTGTCACAGTACCTTTTGGGTTATGATATTGATTTAGGCTTGAGCGATAAAGAGTATAAGGCTTTGGCAAAGAGCGGCTACTCTTATTCAGGCAAGTATTATTCTGCAAGCGGCAACGGCGTTGAAGCGCTTTATGCCAATGTTCTTGATACTGTTTCAAGCTTTTGCAAGGAAAAATATGACAATATTCCGCTCATTTTTGCTAAGGGAAGTACTTCGCTTTTAAGCGGCGCGCTTTGGGCAAAGGGTGATACTTTCAACCTTTCAAATATCAAAGTTTCAGATGATACAAAGTCACTTTTTGCAGTTTCTTACACGGCAAAAATCAATGACGACACATATCAAAACAACAAAAAGAACTTGAAAACGAAAAAAGGTGCGACAAAGTATGACGCTTATTTAAGCGAAATTAAGAAAAATAACAGCGCTCCCGTTTTGATTGACAGCCTCGGCGCTTCTTCAAGTGTAAGCATTTACGACAATAAGAATAAAGAAGTTTTCGGTCTTTCGGAAGAAGAGCAGGCAAAGCAAATTGTTAATATGTACAAATCGGTCAATAACGGCGGATTTGTCGGCGGTCTTGTTTCAAATATCAACGACAGTTGGGACGATGTCGGCTCAGATAGTTTCGCCACAACCGTTCCGCTTTCAAACGCTTACCTTTGGCACGATGTTACAGACATTAACCAAACAAACGGTATCCTGTCGGTTGATTCAGTCGAAAATGAAGATTCAACTTTGAGCGTTGCCGAAGCCGACCAAAACATTTCAGGTATCGACTACAGCTCGGACGAGGGATATCTTTATGTCACAATCAATATGAAGAAAAAGATTGACTACGAAAAGCAGGTTGTTGTTATCGGTCTTGATACATACAAAACGCCTATTGAAGATGAATACAAAATGGGCGACGCTTACAAAAAGCTTTTCGGCAAGACATATTCGGGCTTAGAATTTTTGATTCGTATCGACAACAAAGATACGGCAACGCTTTACTGCGTTCCGAGCTACAACAGGAAAAACGGTTCTCTCGGCGTTAAAACAAAGTTTGACGCAGATTTCAATAAGGTTGCAACACTTAAATACGGCAGTTTTGCAACTCAAAACACCCAATATTTTATGACGGGTAATAACATTCGTTTAAGACTCCCTTGGGCAATGCTCAATGTTACCGACGCTTCACGCAGAATTATTATCAACGATTCCGGCAAAAACGGTGCAAGCGGTATTAACGGTCAGTATCGCACAACAATTTCTTCAGGCGTTGCGGCAACTGCAACTGTCAGCAAGAAAAAGGATATGGAGCGTGCGTACGAATTCCCGAGCAGTAAGCGTTCGCCTGCATACAAGCGCTATGCGTGGTCAACTTGGGAAGACAGCGATGTTAAATATCAAATAAGAGAAAAAGCGGCGTTTAAATCTCTTAAAAATTATTTTATAACTTACTAATTTTGGGAAAGGTGCATTTATGAGCCAGGAAAAAATTGCAATACTCTTGTTTATTGCTGCAATCATTTTGATACTTTTAGAGCTTATGTGGCTTTATGTAGTTTCTCAGCAGCAGGAAGATTTGCTTAGAAAAAATCACACAAGAATAAATACTGCAAAAAATATTATCAGCGCTGTTTTAAGTGCACCGAGTGAAGTATCGCAGAACGAGGAAATAAAAAAGCTTGTTGATTTTATGAATAAAGATAAGGAAAATGTGCTTTATATCACTTCGGCTTATCTTGATTTTAACAACGAAAAAGATAAGCTTTCAGCCGAGCGTAAGCTTGTGCTTGAAAGACTTTATCAAAAACTTGACCCTATTCCCTCTTTGCGAGAACTTTTAAAACACAGCAACAACTACAAGTGCGCCTATATTGTAAGGTGTTTGGGGCTTTTGCACGCCTATGACACGGCTGATGATATAAAAGAATATCTTGATTCAAAAAACACTACCCTTGTTTATAACGCGGGTATGGCGCTTTCAAACCTCGGCGATGAGGACGGTGTGTTCAAATATATCAAGCTTTGCGAAAACAACAGAAAGTACAGCCATCGCGTTCTTCTTGAACTTTTAGATTTATACACCGGTGACAAAGTATCTCTTATTAAAAGATATATCAAGAGCAAAGATGTTGACGAATATGTTAAAGCAACCGTATTTAAATCTGTTTCCGACCAAAAATTTATCGAACTCAAGCAGGAATTTATCGACGGCTTTTATTCAAAAAACAATCAGGTCAGAATTGCGAGTGTAAAGGCGCTTTCAACTCTCGGCTCAAAAGATTTGGAGCAGTATATGATTACTGCCGCAAGGGATAAGGACTGGGTAATCAGGCTTTCGTCAATAAAAGGTTTGGAGCAGATTAAAACTCCGTCTTGCGTTGACGAAATAAAAATGCTCACCTCAGACGAGCAGTGGTGGGTTAGGCAGAGAGCCGCAGAGGCACTTGTTAAAACCGATGACAACTTGGTAAGAGTGGAATCGGTAATAAACGGTTACGACCGCTATGCCGCAGACGCGGTTAAAAATGTACTTTATAAGCAGTAGGAGGAAACAATATGTCTTTTATGGAAGTAATCAGAAAAGTTATATCTGTATTTAACTATTTCTGTATGGCGTATACTCTTTCTCTTACGCTCGTTTATTTAATTCAGTTTATCATTTCTATAATCAAAATAAAAAAGGACAGAAAGACCGAAATAGCAGACGATTTTTATCTTTATAAAGATTCCGACAATCTCCTGCCTATTTCTCTTGTTGTTCCTGCATATAATGAACAGGAAAACATAGTACATAATGTTAAATCGCTTATGAAACTTAACTATCCCGTGTTTGAAATTATAGTAGTCAACGACGGTTCAAAGGACGAAACGCACCAAAGAATGATTGACACATTTAACCTTAAAAAGATTGAAACTTCAATCAGGGTTGACATTCAAACTCAGGAAATTCAGGGCGTTTATTATAACAGCAAATACCCAAAGCTTATTTATATCGACAAGCTTAACGGCGGTAAATCTGACGCACTTAATGCCGGTATCAATGCTGCAAAGTATCCGCTTTTTGCCTGCCTTGATGCCGATTCAAGAATTGAAAGGGACGCTCTTTTAAAACTCGGCAGCATTTTTCTTAAAGACAGTTCAACAGTCGTTGCCGGCGGCTTCGTTCGTATCGCAAACGGCAGTGTTATTGAAGACGGCAAGTTTAGAGAATTTAAAATTCCCGAACTTATGGTTGAAAAATTCCAAATTGTAGAATATTTTCGTTCTTTCCTTTACGGTCGTGTGTCGTGGGGTAAAGCACTTCTTATCGTTTCAGGCGCATTCGGTGTGTTTAAGCGTGACGCAGTAGTTGAAGTGGGCGGTTACAAAACAAACACTATCGGCGAAGATATGGAAATTGTAGTAAGGCTTCACCACGAACTTACTAAAAAGAAGAAAAAGTACAAAATCGTGTTTTGCCCCGACGCTGTTTGCTGGACCCAGGGTCCTATGTCGATGAAGGACTTGAGAAACCAGCGCAGAAGGTGGCAAGTAGGTCTTTTTGATACACTTTTGAGCCATGCGTCAATGACCTTTAACCCAAAGTACGGATCGGTCGGTTTGCTCGCATTCCCGTATAACTGGCTTTACGAGCTTTTCGGTGCGGTAATCGAGCTTATCGGTTATTTCATCATTCCGTTCTCGCTTTTAATGGGGGAACTTAATATATTCTTCTTCGTAATATATTTGCTTCTTACCGTCAGCATAGGCAGTATGCTCTCTATCGGTGGAATTATTATAGAGCAGTATCAGCGAAAAGGATGTATGAACACAAGGCAGGTTATGACGCTTGCGATTTATGCACTTATAGAAAACTTCGGTTACAGACAATTAATCGTATTGTCCCGTGTTCAGGGTATTTTCAGGTTTAGAAAATTCCGTAACTCTTGGGGTAATATAAAGAGGAAGAGCTTTAATGAGTAATGATAACAGTAACAATTCAATAAAAAGAGTGTTCACTCCCGTTATAATAACAATTCTTATTTTGGCGCTCCTTGCCCAAACGGGTGCGCTTCAAAAATTCGGCATTAACAAAGCCTCTATCAAAACAACGAAAGAAACCACAACCGAGGCTGTAACAAATCAGCTTGACGCCGACAATCTTGAAAGCCAGTCGGACGGCTCGGTTAAATATAAATTTAAGGCGCAGGGCGACTATTTTTATGTTTATGAAAACGGAATGTGGAATCAGGAGTTTATGAAGGGCGTCAATATCGGTTCAGGTAAACCGGGCAGTTTCCCGGGCGACCTTAATCTTACTTACGACGACTATTACAGGTGGTTTAAAGAAATCAGCGCAATGAATGCAAACTGTATAAGAATTTATACCGCTATGCTTCCTGATTTTTATAACGCGCTTTTTGATTTCAACTCCAAGAGTGACAAGCCGCTTTACCTTTTCCAAGGCGTTTGGATGGATGAGGATGATATTGCAACGCTCAACGATGTTTACGCCGACAATAACAAGATATATAATCAATTTAAAAAGGACGCGCTTGACCTTGTTAATATAATTCACGGTAACTGCACCCTTTCCTCGCGAACCGGCTACGCTTCAGGCACATATATAAGCGATGTTTCGCCTTGGGTAGCAGGCTGGATAATTGGTATGGAATTTGACCCGTCGTTTATTGAAAATGTAAATTCGCTCAATTACGACAAAGATTCGTTTGACGGTGATTATCTTTACACTCAAGGTGCAACCCCTTTTGAAGCATTCCTTGCAGATATCGGCAACAGTGTAATTAAGGAAGAAGCGGACAAATATTCTTGGCAAAGCCCTATTGCATTTTGTAACTGGGTAACGACAGACCCGCTTATCCACCCTGAAGAACAGGATGAGGATGAGGACTGGATAACTCTTAACACGGAAAGTATTAAGTCTAAAAATTCGTTTAATTCGGGCGAATTTGCTTCCTACCATGTGTATCCTTATTATCCCGATACAATGTCTTACCAAAAAGACTATATAAAATATAAGGATGAAAGCGGAAAGATTAACACATTTGAAGCTTATCTTAAAGATTTAAAAACGGCTCACACTATGCCTATCATCATTGCCGAGTTCGGTGTTTCAACCTCTCGCGGCAAAGCGCACGAAAGCCTTATGGGTTGGAATCAGGGTGAAATGGAGGAAAGCAAAGCGGGTGAAGCTATTGTTGAAATGTTTAAATCTATCTATACTCAAAAGTATGCGGGCGGCATAGTTTTCTCCTGGCAGGACGAATGGTTTAAGCGTACCTGGAACAACGAAGACTTTGACAACAGCGAACGCAGACCGTTTTGGGCAAACTACCAAACCTGCGAGCAGTTCTTCGGTCTTTTGTCGTTTGACCCGGGCGAGGAAAAAAGCGTTTGCACCGTTGACGGCGACACTTCGGAGTGGAGTGAAAAAGATATTGTTTCAAACGGTAAAAACGCCACCCTTTCAATGAAAAGTGACGAGGGATATGTCTACTTTATGGTGGACACAAAAAATGATTTTGACTTTGATAAGGATGAAATTTTAATTCCTATCGACACTATTGCAAATCAGGGCAACACAAAAATGAATTCAACCAAAACTTCTTTCAGCCAGGCAGCCGATTTTGTTATTCAAATCAAGGGCAAAAAGAATTCGAGAATACTTTGCGACGCATACTATGATGTGTTCAATTATTTTTACGGTTATCAGGGCAGGAATTTTGCCCAAAATGATGAATACGCAAAAAAGAATACGGGCATATTTAACAAAATGAATATGTGTACCGGTTTCAAAATCACAATTCCGTCAACTAAGCAAAAAATTCCTTTTGCTTATTACGAAACGGGTTTGCTTCATTACGGCAATGCCGACCCAAAGAGCGAGAATTACGATTCTCTTTCGGACTTTTGTGAAAAAGACGGCAAGATTGAAATAAGAATTCCTTGGCAGCTTCTTAATTTTACCGACCCGTCAAAGGGTGAAATTATGAGCGACTTTTATGAGAAACAGTCCATTGTCGGCAAAAGTTTTAACGGCTTTACAGTCGGCGTCGGCATAGGTGAAACAAAAATCAATATGGACGGCAAGTATACTTACACTTATTGGAAAGACAACCCGACTTATCACGAAAGGCTTAAAAAGTCCTATTACATTCTAAAAAAAGAGTTGCCGAATATAGGAGGATAAATGAAAAAGTATATAAAATATTTGTCTCTTATTCTTGCTCTTTTAATGACATTTTCCCTCGTAGGTTGTCATAAGGAGTATGAAAAAGTGAACCCAAATTTAACCGTATCAAACAAAGAGCTTAAAGATTACGATGTGCCCGAATATCATATCAAAAGCGTGTCAAAATCGCTCGTATCTCACGGGAATGTTGATATGAGCTTCACTGCGGATAAGGGCAGTAAGCTTCTTTTTAAACTCGACGAAGATAATATGAAAAGCGTTTATATCGCAGGGGTTAATATGGGTTTTTCGACCGGCACAACAAACCTTGCAAGCGTAGACATTTCGTATGACACATATATGACTTGGTTTTCGCAAATTGCGCAGATGAACGCAAATACAGTGCGTGTATTTTCAATTATGCCACCGCAGTTTTATAAGGCATTTTATGACTACAACAAAGACGCTTCAAAAAAGCTTTATCTTATGCAGGGCGTGTGGTTCAGTGAAGATTATATGAGCGACCCCGGCGATTGTTTCAAGGGCGAAGTTATTGAAGAATTTGAGCGAAATGTAACAAAAGCGGTTGATATTATTCACGGCAATGCCGAATATATCCGCTATTCTAATAACGACAGCGACAAGTTTATTTACGATGTGTCCGAGTACACTTTAGGCTATATTTTGGGCTTGGAATGGAGCAACGAGTTTGTAACTGCAAGCAATAAGCATAAAGATAAGGAAAGTTTTTCCGGCGATTACCTTAAAACCACCGACACTTCACGACCGTTTGAAGCTTTCCTTGCGAGAATAGGCAATACGCTTATATCCCACGAAAGCGAAACTTACAATTTCCAAACTCCCGTTGCATTTCTCAACTGGTCAACTAACGACACTTTGAACCACCCTAATGAACCCGATTCATACGAGGACAGCGTTGAGGTAAATACCGAAAGCGTTGTAGCGACAGACAATTACTTTGCAGGTCTTTTTGCCGCAGTCGATGTTTATCCTTATTATCCAAAGAGCATTGACTACGACACAAAATATAACACCTACAAGGACGATTTAACCGGCAAGCAAAACAACTATAAAGCTTATCTTGAAGATTTGAAAAAAGAATATACCGTTCCGCTTTTAGTTGCCGAATTCGGCGTTTCAACCTCTCGCGGCTGTGCCGCTGAAAGCGTGTTAGGCTATAATCAAAGCGGAAATACCGAGCAGCAGCAGGGTCTTTACGACAGCAAAATGATTGTCGATATAGCGAGCTCCGGTTGCGCCGGCGGACTGATTTTCTCTTGGCAGGATGAATGGTTTAAGCAGATTTGGAACACTTTCAGATATTCCGATTGCACTCCCGAACAGCGCACGCCAAACCGAATGGTGCCTGAGCAAAACTATGGCATTCTAGCAGTAGAAGCCGGAGAAAAAACAGCGTGTATCATCGATGGCAAAACTGACGAGTGGCAGGATGGCGACATACTTTTTGACACTTCCGACTACTCTTTGAGCGTTAAGTATGACGAGGCTTACCTTTATGGCTATATTAATCTTAAAAATGAAAAATTCGGCGAAAATAAGCTTGTTATCCCCGTTTCAACTGTCGGCGTCGGCAGTAAAAAAACTAACGATTTCGGCTTGAAATTTAATAAAAAAGCCGATTCTCTTATCGTTATTGACGGCAAAGACAATTCAGCCGTTATGAACGACGAATATTATGATTATAACCGCTTCAGGTTTTATCCCGACGAGAAAAAAACGGCTGATTCCGGTAAATATAATATCGTTACTCAGTTTGTCAACGGTGAACTTCAGCTTCCCGAAACTAACGAAACGATTGCTCGCAAAAGTAACGAGGTCGGCAAGCTCAATTTCGGCATAAGCGACCCCGACAGCGACGATTTCAACTCGCTCAGCGATTTTTACGCCGATGGCAATGTTGTCGAATTCCGTATTCCGTGGTATATGCTCGGCGTGCTCAACATTTCGCAGGGTATGGCTCTTAATAACTTTAATAAGGAGAACGAAGCCTACGCAGTCGAACTTAAAAATATCTCGCTCGGCATTTCTTTTGCGAACCAAAGCGACGAGGTTAAACTTGAAAATATGAAATATAAAACGGGCAACAGCACCTACCACACAAGGCTCAAAAAGTCATATGACTATATTCAAAAAACACTCGCGACCTTGTTTACCGAATAAAATATCTTTTACCATTAATACAAAAAACAAAAGCAGTTCAAGGTGAACTGCTTTTGTTTTTAATCATAAAATACAAATTCATTTCTGAATGCTTACAATTTTGGATTTACTAATCGACAAAAATTTTATATAATAGTTTTATTGTTTATTTTTGCGACAGGGTTTTGCAACTAAATCAAGATTACAAATAAATAGTACAACAAAGCAAATAGCTTTTCAAGGCTTACAGGGTGAAAAGCAGTTTTATCAGGGTAAAAAACATATTTTTGCACATTTTAGGTGCAATTTTGAAAAGGGTGAAAATTTGACAAGAATTCTTATTTATGATGATGAAAAAGAATACAGGGAAATTTTAAAATATAAAATCGAGAAAACACTCGGCGATAATTTTGAAACAAATTACAGTACCGACTGTTGCGACAACCTTGAAACGCTTAAAGAAAAGCTGAGTGCAAACGAGGCTGACATTGTATTTCTCGACATAATGATGGCGAGCGAAAACTCGATTGACTGGCTGATAGAAAACAAAAATATCGTTTCACCGGTTCAATTCATAATTATGACGGCGTTTCCTATTGAAAGTTACAAAATTTCCGAGATTGACAGTTGCTATTTTCTTATTAATCCGAGAATGACGGATGAGCTTCTTTTAAACGCTGTAAAAAGAGCGATTGACAACATTGCCCAAAAAGAGCAAAATCAAAAAGTGATTAAACTCGGAAACAAATCTAAGGCGGTAAATGTACACGATATAACTTATATTGAAACTTTCAACAACAATATAATCATACATATGATTTCCGGCGAAAAACATAAAATTTATTCTTCGCTAAAAGCGTTTGCAAACGAGCTACCATCTCAGTTTTTGCGTTGCCACAAAAGTTATATGGTTAATATGGAACATATTGTCGGCTACGAGCCTTATAAATTTTCACTCGAGGACGAATCGAAAGTTCAGATATCGCCGAAAACATTTCACAAAACCATAAACGAATATAAAAAATACTTAATGAATTTATAATGAGGCGAGCAGTATGAACGAAATATCAACAGTAGACTTTTTCCCTTTTGCGTGGATAATACATCTTGCAAGAGCGCTCGTTTTTTACAATATTGCGACTGCAATGTTAAAAAGAAAATATAATAATTTTATAACTTTTATCGCCGTTGTCGGCACAAGTATGGTTTATTCCTACATAACGCTTCAACTTGGTAACAAAGGGCAGGCAGTTGAATACACTTGCTTAATTTTATATTTTGTGTTGCAGTTTATCATAATTAAATTTACAATGGTCGGCAAACTGTTTGAAAAAATAATGACGGTTGTTTTCTCGTTTTTAACGATTACTATGTCGTCAATCATTTATTTTGCAACGGTAAATTATATTTTGGGCTACGACTATTCAACGGCTTATGCAACTACACTTGACCTAATCAGCCTTGTTGCGGTTTCACTGTTTATGGTAATACTATCATTTGTTGTGGTTGTATTAATCAAACTTGTTCAAAAGAAGTTAAAAAAAGGCTTTGACTACAACTTAAAATATTTGTACCTCTACATCTTCCCTATCACCCACTTTTTCGGCTTCCAATTAATTCATGTAGTTGAGCAAATATTCGTTAAAACGCTTGGCTATTTTCCTAAAAAAATCACAATACTGTTTTGCGTTTATGCCTCAGTTTGCTTTTTAATCGACTTTTCAATCATTTTTGTCGTCGATTATATGGATACAAAAGAGCGTGAAAATGCGAAGTACAAAAACATTATTGCTAAAAACGAACTTGATTACCAGCAATTTTTACAGCTTAAAAATGAAAAAGAGCGTTTTAGAAAAATCAGGCACGACATTGCTAATATCACCACAACTGCAGGCGGTTTTATTGAAATCGGCAACAGCGAAAAAGCGCTTGATATTATTCAAAATGCGGGAAATGACATTCAGCTTTCGGCGCAATCTGAAATTTGCAAAAACGAAACAATTAATACTATCTATTCAATTAAGCACAAAATTGCTCTTGAAAAAGGTGTAAACCTTTCAATTAAAGTTAAAGAGGGTGCAAATGTAAGCATTGCCGATTACGACCTTTGCCGAATTCTCACAAACCTTATTGACAACCAGATAAGTGCAGTTGAAGATAACGAAAACGGCAAAAATGCCGAGCTTTCAATCATCATAACTCAAAATGATGTTCTGATTAAAGGCACAAACGAATACATAAAGAAAAACAAAAAGACCGATGACCCTAACCACGGCTACGGTCAAAAAATCATTGCAGATATAGCGAAAAAATATAACGGCTCATATAAAAGCGAAATTAAAGATAATTTGTTTGTAAGCAAAACTATGCTTAATAACAAGGCGATATAAAATAAGTAAACACAGTTTACAACTAAAGCATAAAAAGGATGTTTTCAAATTGAAAACATCCTTTTTATTTGTCAAAATAATTTACAGTTTCATTTTATTGATGACCCCAATACGTAATTAATATCGTCAAAAACTTCACACCTGACCCATATACAAGGACGAACACCTTTATAACAACTCAATGTGGCTGAATGTGATATTTCTCCACCTAATTCATTATTATAAGTATATCTTCCGTCACAAAAATATCCGCAACTAAGCCACCAATCAGCATAATTTTTAAAACAATCACCAAGTGCGCCAAGAGAAATTGCATATGCGGTTGGCTTAACCAAACGATCGTTATCATAACGAAAATAAGTTTGTGCTTGATTTTTATTTAATATGAACACTTTATCACTATCATTCACATTTCCAAAATCATCTAAATCTGCTTTGATTTTTTGTTTCAAAATTAAAGTTTGTTCACTTTTGGAAAAAGCCGTTAAAAAGAATGTACTGTTTAACCATCGGCGAAGACTGCATTGTTGCCAATTAACCTTTTTTTCATCAAAGCTATATGGCTGGCAATCAAGTATTTTTTCACTTATCAGAAGTAATCTATCTTCTTTTTTCAGTAACACATTCCATTTAATATCTTCAAAAGCAGTATCGCTTTGTTTATATTTTCCAAACTTAACGCTGTCACCCACTTTTAGTGAAGAGAACTCAATAGCTTTAAAATCAAAAGGTTTTCTTGATTTTTTTTTACTCGATAAATTGCAGTAATTTTGTTCCTTATATTTATCAATTTCCTTAGCACTTAACAGTTTTTCGTAAAAATCATCGAAACTGTTATATTTGTACTTATGTATATTTTGTAATCGACTCAACCGCATTCTCATACCTGAAGGTAACGCAACATCTTCAAGATATACCAAAAATCTATCTTTATCTAAATCTCTGGCATAGTTCAGTTCATCCTTACAATGGGATGACGCCAAATAGTTTTCCGACATAAAGGCAATAAAATAGCCGCATTTTTCTACATGAACAGCAATATTTTCGTCCCACTCACTGCCGGGGTCTATTCCGTCATCATACCAAACATAAAAGCCGTCACTAATCAGCTTAGCGATTATCGGATACACCTCGTTTATATCTTTATGAGCATAACTTATAAAAATATATGGCTTATCACCCGTGTAAGGTTTTAAATATTCATTTGAATTTTCAACTTCTTGTAATTCAGTTTCTATCAAAAACTCTTTGTCGTATTCGATATCATTAACTACATTAGTAACATTACCGATATTATTTTTTCCTGAGATATCCGTAATTGTGTTGTTGCTTTTTTCAATAGACTCTCCCAAAGTCTCATTAAAATCTGCCATAACATATTCTCCTCATTATAATATTTTTACAGTTTTTTTAGTTCATCAAGCAGAAACTGTCTTGAAGTTACGAGGGTTGAATGCATACCGAAAGCTATTGCGGCGTCGACATTCACTTTCCTGTCATCAAAGAAAAGGCATTTTGATTTATCGAGCGAATACTTATCACAAAGCGCCTGATAGATTGCAAAATCAGGTTTCATTTTATGAATCATATATGACACCATGGCGCCGTCGATATCTTTCATAAAATCGGCATACTGAGTATGCTTTTTAAACAAGCTTTCAGGATAATTTGAAAGAAGATAGATATGATAACCCTTTTCTTTAAGCCTGTGAACCTCTCGCCAAACATCCGGTCTCGGCACGCTCATATATTCGCCGTGGTCGAGGAAAAACGATATTGCGCCGCTGTCATTCGGATACTTTTTACAATAAGCTTCTTTTATTTCTTCGTCGCTCATTATGTTAAGGTCCATTTCGTCCCACAAACCGTCCGGGTCGTTAAAAAGAAGCCCGCCTACCCTCTCAGCCTCGCTCTCGCTCAAGCCGTAATCGGTAAGCATCCACTTCCATCTATACTCTAAAAGTACATCGCCGACATCAAAAATTATATTTTCGTATTCCATTATCTTTCCTCTTCTTTTGAAACTTTTTCTTTATAAAAATCGCCCCACTCAGCCATTGAAGTGATAATAGGCTTGAGGGTCAAGCCGAGGTCCGACAAAGCGTATTCAACTCTCGGCGGAACTTCGGGATAAACAGTTCTTGTAATAATTCCGTCGGCTTCCATAGAACGCAAGCTGTCGGTAAGCACCTTTTGGCTGATACCGTCCAAATCTTTTTTAAGCTCGTTAAATCTCCACGGGCGAGCCATCAAGTTTCTTATAATAAGAATTTTCCACTTACTGCCGATAAGAGATACGGTAGTAGCGACCGGACAAGCCGGAAGTTCTTCCTTTGTAAGCATAACATTCTCCTTTAATATAACATTAATTATTTATCTTACATTCAATTATAATGCGTTATGAGTTTAATTGCAACAGTTACTTAAAAGTAACTATGTAATAAAAAAGTGCGTACTTTACGAAGCAGTCAATTTGAGATAAAATGCAAGCAGAGTTAAAAAAGCGCTTATAAAACTCATAATTTTTGGGAGGTTTTATAATGAATAAAAACAAATTTGAAACAATTAAGCTTGCTAAAGGCGAAGTAAACATTTACAATTTTAGCAGCGGTATTAAACTTCACGCATATAAAACGAATGATTTTATAAATAATGAAGTATTTATAATTGAAAAAGACAAAAAGGGCGTTATAATCGAATCGCCTTGTTTCTTTGACAACAACATTGAACTTGAAAAATATCTTGACGGTATTACTATTGAGGGAATGTTCATTTCATACCACGGCGCAGGTGCTTCATTTTTGCCTAATGTGCCAAAATATTCAACTTTAAACGCTACAGAATATTCACAAAGCGGCGGTGGCAAAGCACTGATTGAAAATTTTTCAAACACTTTCGGAGAAATATTTGACAGTTCGATTCACAAAATCACAAATATAATAAACGAAGGCAAAATAACCTTGGCTGATATTGATTTTATCATTAAGCAAACAAGCGAAGCGTTTGATATTGAAATTCCCGAAATTAACATTGTTTACACTCATATGCTCGGTCACGATTGCCATTCAATCGTTGCGGGTTATCAGCACGCAGACGCTATTATCGCTCAGCTTAACGACTATATAAACAAAGGGTACGATTTAATTTTAACATCACATTACACACCTGAAGATTTAAAGGACGCTAAGGCTAAAATCGGCTATCTTGAAGATTTAAAATCGATTGCAGAACATTGCAAAAATGCCGATGAATTTAAAAATAATATTGAAACAAAATACCCAAAATATTCAGGTCAAAACTATCTTGATATGACCGCCGGTTTCTTTTTTAACTAAGTACAGACAGGAGCAGACAATGACACAAGAAGAAAAAAGAATATATCTAATCAATTCACTATTAGATGAAAAGAAAGAATACAAAGATACAGCCTTGCCAAAAGATGAAAAGGAGCAAAAAGCGCTTTTGCGTGCTCTTTTAAATGTGCGTTTGCCTGCCCCTCTGAGCGAAGAATTTTTAAAAATTCAAGACGAGTATTTAAAGGCAGAAATAAAAGAAAAAGGCATTACAAATTATAAAGATTTGAAGCCTTTTAAAAACGGAATTCACCTTTGGCAAGGCGACATAACAACGCTTAAATGCGATGCAGTAGTCAACGCCGCAAACAGCCAAATGCTCGGTTGCTTTTACCCTATCCACAAGTGTATTGACAATGCGATTCACACCTTTGCAGGTGCGCAGTTAAGGCTAAAAATGAATGAAATTATGGGTGGCGGTAAAGCAAAAAACGGATGTGCTATAATCACAAAAGCGTACAACCTGCCAAGCAAATACATTATTCACACTGTCGGTCCGATAGTGAATTATTCTTTAACTCCAAGGCACAAAACCGAGCTTGAGCAGTGCTATTTAAACTGCATTAATCTTGCAGATGAATACAAACTTTCAAGCATTGCGTTTTGCTGTATTTCTACGGGCGAATTCGGCTTTCCAAATGATGAAGCGTGCAAAATTGCAATAAACACGGTTAAGAATTATAAAGAAAAAACCGGAAGTAAAATCGAGGTGATATTTAATGTTTTTAAAGACAGGGACAAAGAGCTCTACGAGCGATATCTTAAAAAAGATTGAACTTTTAAAAGAAAAAATCGACACGGCAGACGCAATTATTATCGGCGCTGGCGCCGGACTTTCAACCTCGGCAGGGTATACATACTCCGGCAAAAGATTTGATAAAAACTTTGCCGACTTTAAAGCAAAATATCACTTTGACGATATGTACACCGGCGGCTTTTACCCGTACAAAACACTTGAAGAATATTGGGCATATTGGAGCAGATATATTTACATCAATCGTTATCTTGACCCGCCGAAAGACACATACGAAAAGCTTTTAAAACTTGTTGATAGCAAAGATTATTTTGTTATCACAACCAATGTTGACCATGCTTTTCAAAAAGCCGGTTTTGACAAAAAAAGGCTTTTTTACACCCAAGGTGATTACGGTCTTTTTCAGTGCAGTGAGCCTTGCTGTCAAAAAATATATGACAATGAAGAAATCATAAAACAAATGGTAACAGAGCAAAAAGATATGACAATTCCGACCGAACTCATCCCCTATTGCCCAAACTGCGGTGCGCCTATGACAATGAACCTGAGAGCGGACGACAAATTTGTTCAGGACAATGGTTGGTACACCGCATACGAAAGATATCAAACTTTTCTTAAAACGAGGAAAGGGCAAAACATTTTGTTTTTAGAACTCGGAGTGGGAAACAATACTCCGGTTATAATAAAATATCCGTTTTGGAAAATGACAGACGAAAATAAAAACTCCACCTATGCCTGCATTAACCTTAATTATGCCGCCGCACCGACATATATCCAAAACAGGGCAATATGTATTAAATGTGATATTGATGAGGTTTTAAATAAATTATAAATTGTAGTTTATAGGAAATCTTAATAATACAGCACAAAACAAGCCTTACACAAATCGTGCAAGGCTTGTTTTTATAACTGCGAAACATACTTATTAATTTTATCCGCAATAGGTTTGGCATCGTTTACATCAACCGGTAAAAACGGACTTCTCGGGTTACCGCATTTAATACCAAAGCGAAGCGACATAACTTGTTTTGCCGCGCCGTAAAGCGATTTGCAGGAAAGAAGGTCAAAAATACATTCGTTTATTTTAGATTGAAGCACTTTTGCCTTTTCAATCTCATTATTATTAACAAGTTCGTCAACCTTAACAAAAAGTTCAGGCATACAACCGTAAGTACCGCCAATACCTGCGTTTGCGCCCATAAGCCTGCCGCCTAAAAATTGCTCGTCCGAGCCGTTAAATATAATAAAATCATCATTACCGACAGCATTTCTGTACCTTTCCATAAGATAAACAGGTTCTGCAGAATTTTTAACGCCGATAACCTTTTCATTCTTTGCCATTTCAGCCAAAAGTTCAGACGAAAGATTAAAACCGGTAAGCTGAGGAATGTTATAAATAATAAACGGTAAATTTGTTGAATCAATAATCGAATTCCAATGAAGTTTAACGCTTTCTTCACTCAAATGGTAGTAAACGCAAGGAACGGCACTAATTGCGTCGACGCCGATTTTTTCACAGTCCTTTGCAAGTTCTATACTTTCTTTGGTTGAAGCGCATCCGATATGAACTATAACCGTAAAATCATCACCCGCCGCCTCTTTAACGGCTCTCGCAACCTGTTTTCTTTCCTCAGTTGAAAGGAGGAAGCCCTCGCCCGTTGAACCACAGGCATAAACGCCTCGAACTCCGAGCGACTTATAAACTTTAACAAGCGCTTTCATTTTGTCTGTATCTATATTATCGTTTTCGTCGTAAATTGCATTGAGTGCGCAAAACACACCTTTAAATTTATCTGAATTCATAAATATTTACCTCCGTTAATACATTTGATTTTAGCACAGTATAGTGATATAATCAATACAAAAAGCAAAAGAAAGCGTGACAAAAATGACTAACGAAGAAATACTTAAACAAATCAAAGGTGGGCTCATAGTTTCCTGCCAAGCACTTGAAAGCGAACCGCTTTATGACAGTTACATTATGTCAAAAATGGCATATGCGGCATACCTCGGCGGCGCTGTGGGAATAAGAGCTAATACAGTAGTTGACATTAAAGCTATAAAAGAAAGAGTTGACTTGCCTATAATCGGCATAATCAAGCAAGAATATGACAACAGCGAAGTTTACATTACCCCAACTATGAAAGAAGTTGACGCACTTGTCAATGAAGGTTGTGACATTATTGCGCTTGACGCCACAAACAGACTTCACCCAAACGGTGTAACTCTTGAAGAATTTTTCAGCAAAGTTAGGGAAAAATATCCAAATCAGCTCTTTATGGCTGACACAAGCTGTTTTGACGAGGGTAAAAAAGCCGAAGAACTCGGCTTTGACCTTATCGGCACAACTATGGCAGGATATACTCCATATACCAAAGGCACTTCACTACCTGACTTTACACTTATGAAAAGATATGTAACCGAGCTTCACACTCCCGTTATTGCCGAGGGCGGAATTTGGGTACCCGAACAACTAAAAAAAGCTATTGATATCGGCGTCCACGCCGCAGTTGTCGGCACAGCAATCACCCGTCCGAGAGATATCACAAAGCATTTTATAAAAGCAATTAAATAGTAATAACAAAACAAGGGCTGCCTCATTTAAATGATACAGCCCTTTAATGATTTATTTTTTAATTTTACCGATTTTAAGTGCTCGAAGCGAATTTGCAATAGCGATAAGGCAAACACCGACATCGCCGAACACGGCAAGCCACATTGCGTTTTCATCAAATATACCGATTGCACAGCCGATGATAATCAAAAGCTTAACCGCTATGGCAAAAACAATATTTTCGGTAACAATTCTGAGCGTTTTCTTTGCGACTTTCTTAGCTGTGGCAAGCTTTGAAAGCGAATCACCCATAATCACCATATCTGCCGCTTCAACAGCAATATCGGAACCTGCGCCGCCCATAGCAACGCCGATATCGGCAGTAACAAGCACGGGTGCGTCGTTGATTCCGTCACCGGTATAAACAACAGTTTTGCCGTGAGCTTGAAGTTTTTTAACAATTTCAGCCTTTTCTTCAGGCATTAGGCGGGAATAAACAGTGTCTATTCCTGCCTTATTTGCTATATCTTTTGCAATAGCTTCTTTATCGCCGGTGAGCATAACGGTTTGCTTAATACCCAAGCGACGAAGATTTTTAAGCGCTTCTTTGCTGTCCTCTTTAATAATATCGGCAAACACAATATCGCCCATAAAGCCTTTTTCACTGCAACAATAAATTGCCGTGCCGATAACGCTTGTTTCCTTAAAATCGGTACAATGCTCGCGCATTAAAGCTTCGTTTCCGACATAGTAAGTAATTCCGTCAACTTCTGCACAAACACCTAAACCTGCGTAAGTTTTTGAATTTTTAACTTCACATTCGTCTGCATAATGACCGAAAGCGACATTGATACTTTTAGCAATAGGATGAGTTGAATACCGCTCGCACGCGGCAATGATTTTTAAAAGCTCACGGTGCTGATTGTCCTTGCAGTGGCAATGATTGTGCTCGCAGGTTACAAACTCAAACTTGCCGTTTGTAAGCGTTCCCGTTTTGTCAAACACGCCCGTGTCAGCCTTTGCAAGCGCTTCAAGGTAGTTGCCGCCTTTAACAAGTATGCCCGCTTTTGAGCAAGCGCCGATACCTGCAAAAAAGCCGAGCGGAATTGAAATAACAAGTGCGCAAGGGCATGAAACAACAAGTGCCGAAAGACCGCGGTAAAGCCATTCGTGCCAATTTCCGCCAAAGAAAAGCGGAGGAATTGCCATAATAAGCACGGCAATTAAACATACAATAGGAGTATAAATTTTTGCAAATTTTGTGATGAATTTTTGAGCGTGGCTCTTTTTATCCTGCGATTCTTCAAGCATATCAAGAATACGGGAAACGGTTGAATCTTTATACTCTTTTTCCGCTTTAACGGTAACAGTGCCGTCAAGGCTTACCGAGCCTGCAAGCACGCTGTCGCCTGCATTTTTTGTAATCGGAATAGTTTCGCCCGTTAGCGATTTCATATCAAACTGAGATGTGCCATCAACAATTTCACCGTCAATATCAAGCTTTTCACCCGGTCGAATTATCATTAAATCGCCGACTTTAACTTCTTCAGGTGTGACAGTCTTTTCTTTTCCGTCAACAATAATATTTACTTGTTCAACTTTTGCTTCAAGCATATTTTTGATAGATTTGCGGCTCTTGTCAAGTGCAAGTCCCTGTAAAAATTCACCCACGGTAAAGAGAAATACAACCATACAGCCCTCGCTGTATTCGCCAACCGCAAACGCACCGATCGAAGCAATCGTCATAAGCAAATTTTCATTGAAAATATCTTTGTGCATTATTCCCTCAATCGCTTCTTTAATAATATCAAAGCCAACGATTAAGTATGAAAGCAAAAAGCAGACAAGATATGCGAAAGCAGGCAACTCTACTACGCCTTTTTCAGTAATTTCGTTTAATATGTAACCGGCAATGAGGAAAAAACCGCCTCCGATTAATTTAAAAAGAAATTGACCTTTGTCAATATCTTCGTGGTTGTGTTCACAGCCGCAACCGTGCTCATTGCAACACTCGTCGTGGTCATGATTATGATTATGTGCCATATTTACACCTCTTTTATTTTTAATTGTTAGCCCTGAGCAAAACGCCGAAAGGCGCATAAACAAAGGGAAATCAGGGCAATAA
>CAVKLC010000022.1:0-34969 GCA_963657005.1 bacterium
TGAGGGCGTCAAGCACTGATATGGCTCCTTATTCACAACCGCAAACTATAATTTACATTAACAAAAAAACGGTCGTACCGAAATAGTGCGACCGTAATTTTTTATATTATATTTTATTTTTCGTTTTCAACATCAATCTGCTTTGAAACAGAATCAGCCTGGAAAGCCTTTTCAGGGTCAAAGTCCTTTTCAGGGAAGATGAGGTTAAGAACGATACCTGCAATTGAAGCAACAGCAAGAGCTGTAAGAGTGATATCGTGGCCTGCAACAGTAAATGTAATACCGTTTGTAAGACCGAGAGCGATTACAAGAATAACTGCAGCTATAATTGTATTTCTTGCCTTAGAGAAGTCAACCTTAGCTTCAACAACATTTCTTACACCGATAGCGGAAATCATACCGTAAAGAACGAATGAAATACCGCCAATAACTGCGCCCGGAATAGATTCGATAACAGCGGCAAACTTAGGGCAGAAAGAGAATGCCATTGCAAAGTAAGCGGCGATTCTTACTACTCTTGGGTCGTAAACCTTTGAAAGAGCAAGTACGCCTGTGTTTTCGCCGTATGTAGTGTTAGCAGGAGCACCAAAGAGTGAAGCGAGAGTTGTTGCAAGACCGTCGCCTAAAAGAGTTCTGTGAAGACCAGGGTCTTGAATGTAGTTCTTCTTACAAGTAGCTGAAATAGCAGAGATATCGCCGATGTGTTCCATCATAGTAGCAATAGAAATCGGAACAAGAGCAATGATAGCTGAAATAGCCTTGCCGCTGTCGTGAACACCGCCGAATACTGTTGATGACCATTCAATAGGGAAACCTATCCAAGCGGCTTCCTTAACGCCTGTAAAGTCGATAGCAAAGCTTTCAACGCCGCAAATGTTACCTACTACAACAGCAGTTAAGTATGAGCCGATTATACCGAGCAAAATAGGAATAATCTTAACCATACCTTTACCGAAAATGTTAAAGATAATAACAAGAACGAGAGCTACGATTGCGAGCCACCAGTTACTGTTACAGTTGTTAACGGCACTCGGAGCAAGACCGAGACCGATAGCAATAATGATAGGACCGGTAACTACAGGAGGGAAAAGCTTCATAATCTTATTAATACCTACTGCTTTGATTAGAGCGGCAAGGATAAGATAAATAAGACCCGCACATGCTACGCCGAGGCAAGCGTAAGGGAGCATTTTCTTGTTTGGTGAACCATCTGCCGCCATAGGTGCTACTGCGGCATAACCACCGAGAAATGCGAATGATGAGCCAAGAAAAGCAGGAACTTTAAACTTAGTAAGACAGTGGAACAAAAGTGTACCCAAACCCGCAAAAAGGAGAGTAGTGGAAATACTCAAACCTGTAAGGAGAGGTACTGTAACAGTTGCACCGAACATAGCAAACATATGCTGAAAACCGAGTACAACCATTCTTGGTGTGCCAAGCTGCCTTGCATCATAGATGCCGTCTTGACCGACTTTTGGTTTGTTAGACATTTTTCAAGTCCTCCTAAAATATTAAATTTTGTAATGATATAAAAAATAACTATTAATACTTAATAATTATTTAGTACCGAAAATTCTGTCGCCTGCGTCGCCGAGACCCGGAATGATGTATGCGTCCTCGTTGAGCTTTTCATCAAGAGCGGCACAGTAAATGTCAACATCAGGATGAGCCTTTTTAAGCGCTTCAAGTCCTTCAGGAGCGGCAATGATGCACATAAATACAATCTTTCTTGGGTTTCTGAGCTTGATTTGACCGATAGCGTCGATAGCAGAACCGCCGGTTGCGAGCATTGGGTCAACAACATAAACATCTCTTTGGTCAATGTCCTTTGGAAGCTTGCAATAGTACTCAACAGGAGTATGTGTAGTTTCATCTCTGTAAAGACCGATATGACCGATTCTTGCCGCCGGAACAAGGCTGACACAACCGTCAACCATACCTAAACCTGCACGAAGAATAGGAACGAAAGCAAGCTTTCTGCCTGCAATGTGGTTGCATTTTGCGATGCCGCAAGGTGTTTTTACTTCAACTTCCTCTGTTGGCAAATCTCTTGTTGCTTCAAAAGTCATAAGCATTGCGATTTCGTTTACAAGTTCACGAAAATCTTTTGTGCTTGTGTTTTCGTCACGAAGAATGCTGAGTTTGTGTTGTATGAGTGGGTGGTCAAAAATGACTACTTTTCTTTCCATAAATATATCCTCCTAAAATCTTTTTGCTCAAATTTTATCATATTATGTCTGAATAAACAATAAAGGTTACACACTTGTAATTATTTTTTGTTAAGAAAATGTTAAAAATTGACATTAACTCTCTAACTATTGCATTTTTCTTGAATATATTTTATAATTAATTTTATAATTATCTAAATATGGAATATTATATCTAAAAGAGATAGGTTTGATATATATGGATAAGTTTAAACTTGTAAGTAAATATAAGCCGACAGGCGACCAACCGCAGGCAATCGACGCACTTGTTAAGGGTGTGCTTGCAGGCGATAAAGAGCAAACCCTTATGGGTGTTACCGGCTCGGGTAAAACTTTTACTATGGCGAATATTATAGAAAAAGTTAATCGACCGACCCTTGTGCTTGCTCATAACAAAACTCTTGCGGCTCAGCTTTGCAGTGAGTTTAGGGAATTTTTCCCTGAAAATGAGGTTGAATACTTTGTATCTTACTATGACTATTATCAGCCGGAGGCATATGTGCCTACAACCGATACTTATATTGAAAAAGATTCTTCAATTAACGATGAAATAGACAAGCTTCGCCACTCTGCAACTTCCGCTCTTTTTGAAAGGCGAGATGTTATTATTGTTGCATCTGTTTCGTGTATCTATTCAATAGGTGACCCTATAGACTATAAAAGTATGGTTATTTCACTTCGTACGGGTATGGAATACGGCAGAGACAAGCTTATTGAAAAACTTGTATCAATTCAATATGAGCGAAACGATATTAACTTCGTTCGTAACAAGTTCCGTGTTCGTGGCGATACTATTGAAATTTTCCCGGCGGGTTCTAACGGTACGGCTGTTAGAGTTGAATTTTTCGGCGATGAAATAGACAGAATATGCGAAATTCAGCCTCTTACGGGTAATGTTGAGGGAATATTATCACATGTTGCAATTTATCCTGCTTCTCATTATGTTGTAGGCAGGGAAAAAATGAACAGAGCTATTGACCAAATATATAACGAAATGGTGCTTCGAGTAGCCGAATTTGAAGCACAGGGCAAACTTCTTGAAGCGCAAAGAATTAAAGAACGCACAATGAATGATATTGAAATGCTCCGTGAAACAGGCTTTTGTAAGGGTATTGAAAACTATTCGGCTGTTATGAGCGGCAGGCAACCGGGTGAAGCTCCGTTTACACTTATCGACTATATGCCCGATGATTTTCTCCTTTTTTGTGATGAAAGCCATGTTATGCTTCCACAAGTCAGGGGTATGTATGCGGGTGACAGAGCGAGGAAAGAAAGCCTTGTTGAATACGGTTTCAGGCTTCCGAGTGCCCTTGATAACAGACCGCTTCAATTTGATGAGTTTTATGAAAAGATAAATCAGGTGATATTTACTTCTGCTACTCCCGGTCCGTTTGAAAAAGAACACAGCGCTCAAATTATTGAACAGGTTATCAGACCTACAGGTCTTCTTGACCCGATTATTACAGTTAAGCCTACAGAGGACCAAATGGACGACCTTTTGAGTGAAATCAACACAAGAGCCGAGGCGGGCGAGAGAGTGCTTGTAACAACGCTTACCAAAGCTATGGCAGAAGATTTGACTGCTTACCTTGAGGGTTTTGGCGTAAAAGTAAGATATATGCACCACGATATTGACACTATTGAGCGAATGGAGATTATTCGTGATTTGCGTCTTGGTGAATTTGATGTACTTGTAGGTATCAACCTTTTGAGAGAGGGTCTTGATATTCCTGAAGTATCGCTTGTCGCAATACTTGACGCCGATAAAGAAGGATTTTTAAGAAGTGAAACATCGCTTGTCCAAACTATCGGTCGTGCCGCCCGTAACGAACACGGCGAAGTTATTATGTATGCCGACAGTGTTACTCCGTCAATGGAGCGTGCTATAAGAGAAACGGTGCGCCGTCGTGCAATTCAGGAAAAATACAACGAGGAACACGGTATCACTCCTAAAACAATTAAGAAAGATGTTCGCCAAATTATTGAAATCACTTCAAAAGAAAAGTTTGAGGGCAAAAAGAAGCATCTTAATAAGAAAGAAAAACAGCAAATGATTGCAGAACTTACAAAGGAAATGAAAGAGGCGGCAAAGCTTCTTGAATTTGAACACGCTGCATATCTTCGTGACCAAATTGCCGAACTTGATGGCAAAAAATAAGATGAAAGGAATGTGAAAATGAATAAAAATATTATCATAAAAGGTGCAAGAGAGCACAATTTAAAGAATATAGATTTAGAGATACCGAGAGATAAGCTTATTGTGTTTACCGGTCTTTCGGGTTCGGGTAAATCAAGCCTCGCGTTTGACACTATTTATGCCGAGGGTCAAAGAAGATATGTTGAATCGCTTTCGTCATATGCCCGTCAATTTTTGGGTCAAATGGAAAAGCCGGATGTTGATTATATTGACGGTCTTTCTCCTGCAATTTCTATAGACCAAAAAACAACAAGCCGCAACCCTCGTTCAACCGTAGGTACTGTTACTGAAATTTATGATTATCTTCGTCTTCTTTACGCTCGAATCGGTACTCCTCACTGTACAAAGTGCGGCAGAGAAATTACTCAGCAAACAGTTGACCAAATTGTTGACAGAGTTATGGAACTTGACGAGAAAACGAGAATTCAGGTTATGGCTCCTATCGTTAAGGGCAGAAAAGGTGAGTTTGTAAAAGAACTTGATAGTATTCGCAAATCTGGTTTTGTTCGTGTTCGTGTCGACGGTTCGGTTTATGACCTTAGTGAAGAAATTAAGCTTGAAAAAAATAAAAAGCACAATATAGAAGTAATAGTTGACAGGCTTGTTATAAATTCTGATATCAAGTCAAGGCTTACAGATTCTATTGAAACTGCAACCCACCTTGCAGACGGTAATGTGCTTATTGATATAGTCGGCGATAGGGAAGAATTGTTTTCGCTTAACTATGCTTGTCCTGAGCACGGCGCTGTTATTGAGGAAATGAGCCCGAGAATGTTTTCTTTCAACAACCCATTTGGTGCATGTAAAAAATGCGGCGGTCTTGGTTCGTATAAAGAAATTGACCCTGAATTGGTAATCCCAAATAAAAAGCTGTCTATCAATCAAGGTGCAGTTAAAGCCTCGGGTTGGAATGTTAAAGACGGTGCGATTGCTAAAATGTACTATGAGGGACTTGCTAAGGAATACGGCTTCTCGCTCGATGTTCCGGTTGATATGATTCCGAAAGAGGGTCTTCGGGCAATTCTTTACGGTACAAACGGCAAAAAGCTTAAAATGAAAAGAGTAACTTCTTACGGCACGGGCGATTATCAAACTGATTTTGAGGGTGTTATTCCAAACCTTAAAAGAAGATACGAAAGTACCAACTCCGAATGGGCAAGGGGAGATATAGAAGCAGTAATGACAACCTGCACATGCCCTGATTGTAAAGGCGCAAGGCTCACACCTGAAATTATGAGTGTAACCGTCGGCGATAAAAATATATTTGAATTTTGCTCAATGTCTATCAATGAGGAACTCGAGTTTATAAATAATCTTGAACTTACCCCTCGCCAGCAAATGATTGGTAATCTTGTTGTGAACGAGATTAAGCAAAGGCTTAATTTCCTCAACAGCGTAGGTCTTGATTATCTTTCACTTGTTAGAGAAGCGGCAACGCTTTCAGGCGGTGAGGCACAGCGTATCCGTTTGGCTACCCAAATAGGTTCTTCTCTTATGGGAGTGCTTTATATTCTTGACGAGCCGTCTATCGGACTTCATCAAAGGGATAATGACAAGCTTCTCGGCACTCTTAAAAATCTTCGTGATTTAGGCAATACGCTTATTATTGTTGAACACGATGAAGATACAATGCGTGCGGCAGATTATATTGTTGATATCGGTCCGGGTGCAGGCGTTAACGGCGGTGAACTTATTGCGGCAGGTACTGTTGATGATATAATTAATTGCGAAAAATCAATAACCGGTATGTATCTTAGCGGTAAGCGTAAAATTCCCGTTCCCGAAACGAGAAGAAAAGGAAACGGTAAAAAGCTTACTGTTTTCGGTGCCGGTGAAAATAACCTTAAAGGTATTGATGTTGAATTCCCACTCGGCAAATTTATTGCGGTAACAGGTGTGTCGGGTTCGGGTAAGTCAAGCCTTGTTAACGAAATTTTGTATAAATATTTAGCAAACACATTAAACGGTGCGAAGAAGCGACTGGGCAAGTTTGAAAAGATAACAGGCGTTGACAATCTTGATAAAGTTATCAATATCGACCAATCGCCGATAGGCAGAACTCCTCGTTCAAACCCTGCAACTTATACAGGTGTTTTTAACGATATTAGGGAACTTTTCGCTCAAACTCCCGATGCTAAGCAAAAGGGATATAAGGCAAACCGTTTTTCATTTAATGTTAAGGGCGGTCGTTGCGAAGCTTGCGAGGGTGATGGTATTGTTAAAATTGAAATGCATTTCCTTGCCGATGTTTATGTGCCTTGTGAAGTGTGCGGCGGTAAAAGATATAACAGAGAAACGCTTGATGTTAAATTCAAGGGTAAATCAATTTACGATGTGCTTGAAATGACTGTTGACGAGGGTGCTGATTTTTTTGAAGCTCAGCCTAAAATTTACAGAAAGCTTAAAACACTTCAAGATGTTGGCTTGGGTTATATCAAAATCGGTCAAAGTGCAACTACTCTTTCAGGCGGTGAAGCGCAGAGAGTTAAACTTGCAACCGAACTTTCAAGAAGAAGCACCGGCAAAACAATTTATATCCTTGATGAGCCTACAACAGGTCTTCATACTGCTGATGTTCACAGACTTACTACTGTTCTTGATATGCTTGTTGACACCGGCAATACCGTTGTTGTTATTGAGCATAATCTTGATATAATTAAGACGGCAGATTATATTATCGACCTTGGACCTGAGGGTGGTAAAGGCGGCGGAACTATTGTTGCAACAGGTACTCCTGAAGAAATTGCCGCATGTGAAAAATCATACACAGGTCAATATTTAAAACCATTGCTTGATTAGTATACGAATATAAACAATCTTTTGAATTTTCATAAGGGGGAAAATTTATGAGAAATCATTTAGTAACTAACAAACAACCGCTTCTTAATATCGACGGCTCACTTCGTGAACCCGGTTGGAGCAAAAGCCTTGTTCAAACATATTGCCGCAAAGATATTAAGAAAAGAATTACAAGAATTAAAGAATGGGACTACTATTCAGTAATCTCACGCAAAAACAATATTGCGGTATGCTTTACCGTGTCCGACCTCGGATATATTGAACTTGACAGTGTAAGCTTTCTTGACTTTTCAGTACCGAGAGAGCACACGCAGGGAAATATTTTGCCGTTTCCGCTCGGTAAACTTCATATGCCGAGTGATTCATCATTTGGCGATGTGAAAATTGCAAATTCCAAACTCGGTCTTGAATTTCTTGTTAAAGACGGTAAAAGAATAATTCGTTGCGATTTTCCGTCTTTTGACGGCGGTAAGGGTCTTAAAGCGTTAATAACTCTTGAAAGTCTTGACGACGATACAATGGTTATTGCAACTCCGTTTAAAACAGATAAAAAAGCTTTTTATTATAATCAAAAAATTAACTGTATGAGAGCATCTGGTAAAGTTTTGTATGACGGCAAGCTTTACGAACTTGACCCTCAAACCGACTTTGGCGGTCTTGACTGGGGTCGCGGCGTTTGGACTTACGATAATGTATGGTATTGGGGCAGCGGTTCAGGTGAAGTTGACGGTCACCGCTTCGGCTTTAATATCGGCTATGGCTTTGGCGATACATCTGCTGCAAGTGAAAATGTGATTTTTTACGACGGTGTGGCACATAAGCTTGATGATGTTAAATTCAATATAAGCGATAACTTTATTGACCCGTGGACATTCACATCATCCGACGGAAGGTTTGAAATGAAATTTGAGCCTATTATCGACCGCAGTGATTATACAACCGTGCTTGATATTATTGTTACAAATCAGCACCAAGTATTTGGTAAAATGAGCGGTAAAGCCGTGCTCGACGACGGTACTGTTATCAGGCTTAAAGACTTTTTGTGTTTTGCCGAAAAAGTACATAATAAATATTGATTTAGAAAGGAATATAATATGACTAATACATTCAAGAAAGTGTTATCAATAATTGTTTCACTCATACTTTTAGTGTCTGTTTTTGCGTTTTCTGAAATTTCAGCTTTTGCAAAGAGTAAAGAGTATGAATATTACTCTGCCGACAATAAAACTATTATGATTGCTCAGTACATCGGCACTGAAACAAAAATTACCGTTCCTGATAAAATAGGCAATAAAAAGGTGACTGTTATATCCGGCTTAGGCAGTAAGGTAAAGGAAGTCACTATTGGTAAAAATGTTACTCACATTGAAGATTTTGCTTTTATTGATGCAAAGTCCTTAAAGAAAATTACTGTTGATAAAAACAATAAAAATTACAGTTCTAAAGATGGTGTTTTGTATAATAAAAAAGGTACAAAACTTTTAGCTTATCCTGCCGCTAAGTCAGGAGAAAAGTTTATTTCATCTAAGAAAGTAACATCAATAGGTAACAATGCGTTTACTAACTCAAAAAAACTTAAAACGGTTGATATCAGTCTTGCTAAGTCTGTCGGCGCAGGTGTGTTTTACAACTCCAAATCTTTAAAAACCGTTAAACTTCCAAAGACTTTAAAGAAACTTTCAAGCTATGATTTTGTATCGTATCCGCATGGTTTTTTTGGCAACTGTGAAGCGCTTAAAACTTATTCGATTCCAAAAAATATTACTGTGCTTGGAGATATGTGCTTTGCAGGTTCGGGGTTAACAAAAATTACCGTTCCTAAAACCGTTACTAAGCTCGGCAAGGGATTGTTTTATAATTGTCAAAAACTTGAAAGCGTTGAAATTAAGGCAAATGTTACAAGTTTCAAAGATTTTGCATATGCGTCCGGTGCGTATGAAGAACCGTATTACGGCTTTTTTGAAAACTGCAAAGTGTTAAAGAAAGTTATTGCGCCTACCGTTAAAACATTTGATGAAAGAACATATATCGGTACACCGCTAGAAAAATGAATATAAATTATTAAGGCTTCTGTACTTTACGGAAGCCTTATTCTTTGTAACTTTGGTTACAAAATTTAATTTTGTTTATTATAGCTATAATTTATATGTAATATTTGTGTAAATATTTTTAAAATAATTGTTTATTTTAATGGCTGTTTCTGCTATAATATTATATATTTATTATAAGGAGGAGTGCGTATGCATAAAATAAGGGCAGTTAAAATTGTTGCATTGTTGTCACTTATTGCGTTTGTTTTTTGCGGTTGTAATAACTTTCGCTTATCCTCCTCGATTGATGATTTGATTTCGCCAATTTCCCCGAGTGGTGATAACGCCGGCGTTCAAAGTGCGGTTGACGAATATTGCAAGGGTGGTTATTCTATCAAAATTCCCGCAACCGGCAGTTATACAACTTCATTTATTCTTAAAGATATTGACGGAGACAAAGTAAATGAGGCTGTTGCGTTTTATGAACCGTCAAATAAAGTGGGCACTATTTGTATGGCTGTTATTAAAAAAAACGGTGAAAGATGGAGCGTTGTTTCTAAAATTGATGGCACGGCAACCGATGTTAACAGTGTCGATTTTTGTGACCTTAACAATGACGGCAAGCAGGAAATTATTGTTTGTTGGAGCGTTGTATCAAAACTTACCGGTACTTCAATAAATGTATACACTCAAAGCGAGAAAAGCGGTAAAAGCGTTCTTAAATCAATGTCTAAAGCGATAACAGGCAGTGACTTTATTTGCGTTGACGCTAATGACGATTCGTTGATTGAACTTTTGGTATTTGCAACCGGTACTTCGAGTGAAAACCCAAGAGCGGAGCTTTATTCGTTTGCAAACGGTAAAAAGGAACTTATAGGTGAAACAAGGCTTGACAGTACGATTACTTCTTTTGAAAGCATAACTTATGCTAAAACGGACGAAGGTACTTCTGTTTATGCCGACGCTCTTTGCGCCGATGGTTCTTCTATGGTGACTGAATTTATATACTGGTCCGATTACTACAGCTCGATTATTTCTCCGTTTTACAGTTATTCCTCCGGCAGAACGAGGGAAACTGTTCGTTCAAGTTTGGTTACTTGCCGTGATATAGATAATGACGGAGTGATAGAAATACCTGAAGATACTTCGTCAAAAAAACAGTCGAGCGAAATTACTTCCCAAAATTGGATGAGTTACGGTAACACCGTTTTATCTCATAAATGTTATTCATACGCCTGTAAGCGTGACGGTTATATTTTGGTTGTCGGTGACGATGTTTTTGCCGATGTTAAACCTGAGTATGACAGTGAAAAGCGAAGCTTTAGGCTTGTTAATAAAAAAAGCAAGGAAACCGTGCTCGAAATATTAACTCTTATAAGTTCAAATTATAACAGTAATGACCCTAATTATAAAGGTTATACATCTGTTTTAAATAACAGCGGTTTTGTTTATATTGCAAAGGTTAATGACAATTCCGATATAAAGATAGATATTCAAACGATTAAAGATATGATTAAAGTTTACTAAGGGGGCATTTGGTATGAAAAAAGTACTTGTTGCTGAAGACGAAGAATCGATCAGAGAGTTTATAGTTATTAATTTGACCAGAAGCGGCTATAATGTTGAACAGGCTGAAAACGGTCTTGTTGCGCTTGAAAAGTTTTCGCAGGATGAAAACGGATTTGATGTCGCTATTCTTGATATTATGATGCCGGAACTTGACGGTTTTGCTGTTTGTAAAGAACTTAGGAAACGCTCAAGTGATTTGGGTATTATAATGCTCAGCGCCAAAACTCAGGAGATGGACAAGGTAACGGGTCTTATGTACGGTGCCGATGATTATGTTACCAAACCGTTTTCGCCGAGTGAACTTATGGCAAGAGTTGACGCTATATACAGAAGGGTTGAAATGACAAGAGGCATTCGTAAAAACGATACTACCGGTGACAGTATTATTCTTGACGAATTTGAGTTGAATTTAAGAAATCGTACGCTTTCAAAAAGCGGTGAAATGATTGAACTTACTCAGGTTGAATTTCAAATTATTGAATACTTTTTTAAAAACCCAAATGCCGCTCTCTCAAGAACGGATATATTAAAAACCGTTTGGGGCGCGAACTATTACGGCGATGAAAAAATTGTTGATGTAAACATCAGACGCTTAAGAATGAAAATTGAAGATAACCCGTCAAGTCCCACAAGGCTTGTAACTATTTGGGGACTTGGCTATAAATGGATAACGGATAACCATTAATAAATAAATTAAGCAGGACGAAGAAAGTAATGAAAAAAATATCTAAAGAAAAATTGCATTTGCCTAAAATTCAAGGCATCACATTAAGATGGCTTATTAATATTATAGGTGTAATTGTAGTATTTTTTGTTATTGTCTTTGTAATTTCTGCTTTTTCAATAAGAAATACATATTATTCAAATGTTGAAAGTATTCTTAATTCAGGCGCTTCCTCAACGGCTGTCAGCTATTTCTCGACAAATTTGGACGCAGGCAACACTCTTGAGCAGTCCGCCGCGGAATATATTGACAGTTACAGTTATAAAGAAAAGACTACTACTTGGATAATTGATAATGACGGAAATGTTGTTGTGTCGTCAAGCGGTTTTGCGATTGATAAGCAAAAAATGCCCGATTATGAAGAAGCGCTTTCATCCTATAACGGCAAGGCAAAATATATTGGGAAAATAAGCAACGGCGAAAAAGTTATGGCCGTTTGCAGAATTATTAAAGATTCTAACGGCGACACAGTCGGTGCAATCAGAGTTTTGTCGTCACTGGAGCAGATTGACCGTCAGGTAACTACGCTTATTCTTCTTGTCCTCGGCGGTTTGCTTATTGTTTTTGCTTTAATCATATTTTCAAACCTTTTCTTTATTCGTTCAATCATTTTCCCGATTCAGGAAATTACGCAAACAACCAAGAAGATATCGCAAGGCGACTACAGCGTTAGAATTGAAAAGAAGTATGATGATGAGATAGGTAATTTGTGCGACTCCATTAATACAATGGCTGAGGAAATTTCAACTACAGATAAAATGAAAAATGACTTCATCTCTACCATTTCTCACGAACTTCGTACGCCTTTAACCTCAATTAAGGGTTGGGGTGAAACTCTTATGCTCGGAACGGATGACAGTGTTGACGAGCTTACAAGGAAAGGTTTGCAGGTAATTGTCAAGGAAGCCGGAAGGCTTGAAGGCTTTGTTGAGGAACTTCTTGATTTTTCAAGGCTTCAAAGCGGCAGAATGAAGCTGAAACTTGCTAAAACGGACTTGTTTGCCGAGCTTGACGAAACTGTTTTCACTTTCCGCGAAAGAGCGCAGAAAGACGGAATTGTTGTTAAATACAGCATACCCGAAGTGCCGGCTATTGCAAATGCGGACGCCAACAGGTTAAGGCAGGTATTTATGAATATTCTTGATAATGCGCTTAAATATTCAAGAGCGCCGAGCAAGATATTTGTTAAAGCCGAGTTTACAAAGCTTGATAATAATAATTTTGTTAAAATTTCTATCGCTGATCAAGGTTGCGGTATCAGTAAAGAAGATTTGCCGCATGTTAAGGAAAAGTTTTACAAAGCCAATGTATCTGTCAGAGGTTCGGGTATCGGTCTTGCTGTAACCAACGAAATTGTTAATTTACATAACGGCAAGCTTGAAATCGACAGTGAAGTCGGCAAGGGTACGCTCGTTACAATTTATTTGCCGGTTGAAAACAGTCCGAGTCAAAATGAATTAAATGTTATGGAACAAAACGCAGACCCGGCTGACGCCGAAATTAACGAAGGCGTTGACATAAATAAGAATCTATCAAATTAAGCATTGAAAGGCTATTAAATATGGATAATAAAAAAACACACAAGACCTCTGTGGGCGGTCAGGCACTTATTGAGGGTGTTATGATGCAAGGTCCTCGTGGTATTGCAACGGCAGTAAGAAAAGCTGACGGTGATATTGTCGTAAAACATCACGAGTTTTCACATATAAGGGATAAACATAAATTCTGGGGTTTGCCTGTTATCAGGGGTATGGTAAACTTTGTTGAATCAATGATTTTAGGCTACAGAATGTTGATGTATTCTGCTGAGGCTTCCGGTATGGAAGACCTTGAAGATGTAGAAATGAACAAGTTTGAAAAATGGCTTACAGATAAACTCGGCGACAAATTTATGGATATCCTTATGGGTATTGCTACTGTTTTGGGTTTTGCGCTTGCTTTTTTAATATTCTTTTATCTTCCTGTTCTTGCATTTAATAAACTTAATCAGGCTTGCTCAGGCTCGTTAACTCCTTGGCAGGGTACTATTGAGGGTGTTATGAAAATAGCGATTTTTGTTATCTATATAGCGCTTGTCAGCCAATTGAAAGATATTAAAAGAACATTTATGTATCACGGTGCAGAGCATAAGTCTATTGCTTGCTATGAAGCCGGCAAAGAGTTAACAGTTGAAAATGTTAGGCAGAGTTGCCGTTTTCATCCAAGATGCGGTACTTCATTCATTTTTGTTATGCTTATTTTCAGCATTATTTTCAGCACAATTTTGTCTAAGATTTTTCCGTCTATTGCTCAAATTCGTGTTCTTTGGATGCTTTTGAAGCTCGCATTTATACCACTTCTTATGGGCATAGGCTATGAATTTATAAAATATGCGGGTAAGCACGACAATCTCGTTGTTAAAATTCTCAGTGCTCCGGGTCTTTGGATGCAGCGTTTAACTACAAAGGAGCCGACAGATGATATTATTGAAGTCGGTATTGAATCGCTTAAAGCGGTAATTACAGATAACCCTGAGGATGATGAAATTAAATGAATTTAAAAGAAGCATACAGTTACGCCGTCACTTTTTTAGAGAGAAATAATGTTGACGAAGCTGACTTTAAAGCGCTTTGTATTGTTTGCTCAATATTAAATATAAAAAATAGTGAGTATGAGATGCACAAAAATGATTTTGTGTCGATGAAAAAACTTGCCGATATGCTTTGGAAAGTTAAAGACGGTACTCCTTTACAGTATGTAATAGGCAAGTGGGACTTTTACGAAAGCGAATTTTATGTCGGAGAGGGAGTTCTTATTCCGCGCCCCGAAACAGAGGAACTTGTACAAAAAACGATTGATTATATCAGTCCTCTCGGCAAATGCATTGTCTATGATTTGTGCTCGGGCAGTGGCTGTATCGGTATAAGTATTGCTAAAAAGTGCAGTAATTCTTTTGTTTATCTTATAGAAAAAAGTAAATATGCATTAGTTTATCTTGAAAAAAATGCAAAAGATATTAAAAATGTTAAAGTTATTAACGGTGATATAACCGATATTAATTCTTTTAAAAGCCTTGAAACGGCTGATGTTATTATTTCAAACCCGCCGTATATTAAAAGCGAAGATATGTTAAATCTTCAAACTGAAGTAAAAAAAGAACCGTCTATGGCACTTGACGGTGGAAAAGACGGTCTTGACTTTTATCGCATAATAAACGATAATTGGAATGATAAGCTTAAAGAGCACGGTAAACTATTCCTTGAAATAGGGGAAGAACAGGGAAACAGTATTAAATCTGTTTTATCTGATTTTACCGATATTAATATATATAAAGATATTTACGGCAACGACAGAATGGTTGAAGCCGATAAAAAATAATTTAAGGATGATATTATGCTTTCTATTCTTTCGTATTTAAGAACAGGTAATTATATCGAAGCGATTATTGCAATTCTTTCTCGTTGCTTTGTTGTATTTTGTTGTTTGCCGATTCACGAACTTGCGCACGGCTTGATGGCGGATAAACTCGGCGACCATACAGCGAGAAATCAGGGTAGGCTTACTTTTAACCCTTTTTCGCATTTGAACCCACTGGGTACAATTATGATTTTCCTTTTTGGTATCGGTTACGCTAACCCTGTTCCTATTAACCCGAATAATTTTAAAAATCCAAAAAAAGGTATGGCACTTACCGCACTTGCAGGTCCGGTTTCAAACCTTTTAATGGCTTTTGTGTCACTCTTTTTCTACTACGGTGTTGCTAAAATAGGTTTGAGCAATACAGTCGTTTATGCTATTGCGTATTTCTTCTATTTCAGCGCGAGCGTTAATGTTACCCTTGCTGTGTTTAACCTTATTCCTATTCCGCCTCTTGACGGTTCAAGGATACTTCTTGCAGTTTTGCCGGATGATAAGTATTTCAAGTATATGCAGTATGAAAGATATATTATGATTGCTCTTATGATAGCACTTTTTACAGGTGTATTAGATACTCCTATTTCTATCCTTTCAAACTTTATGATGCGCATTGTCGGCATTATCCCAAGACTTATATTTAATCTTTTTTAAGAGGTAAATAATGGAACAACTCAGTTACAAAATAGATGTGTTTGAAGGTCCTATGGACTTGCTTTTGCATCTTATTTCTAAGCATAAACTGAATATTAATGATATACCTATTGTTGAACTTGTTAATCAGTATCTTGATTATGTAAGGCAAATGCAGGAACAAGATTTTGACATTGCCGGTGAGTTTCTTGAAATGGCGGCTAGGCTTATTTATATTAAAACCGTTTCTCTTTTGCCTAGACATGAGGAAGCGGAGATACTCAAAAAAGAACTTACCGGTGAACTTATCGAGTATCAAGACTGTAAAATTATGGCGGGTAAACTTGCTAAGCAAACAGATGGCTTTGACCGCTTTGTTCGCAAACCTGAAGAGGGGCATGTAAATTACGATTATGAGCGTTTTCACGAGGGTGAAGAACTTCTTAATGCATATATTAATGCCGCAGGCAGGGGCAAGCGCAAGCTTCCTCCGCCGCTTGACAGCTTTAAAGTTATTGTTGCAAAAAAATTTGTCGCCGTTGCCACTAAAGTCGGCTCAGTTATGAAAAAGCTTTTCGGCGGTAAAAAAGTAAAGTTCTTAAACTTGTTTACAGATGCAGAAACTAAAAGCGATATGGTCGCAACATTTTTGGCAGTGCTTGAACTTGCTAAAACTAAGAAAATAATTATTGACGGTGAAATGTCAAACCCAACAGTACAAATGACGGAAGAGGTGAACGATATTGAGCAATAACAATATACTCGCATCGCTTGAAGCAATGCTTTTTGCCGCCGGTGACCCAGTTGAACCGAGCAAGCTTGCGGAAGTGCTTGATGTTGATGTTGAAAATGTAATAAAAATGCTCGGTCACCTTGAAGCTATGTACGATGAAAATAATAGGGGACTTAGGCTTATCAGAGTTGACGGTAAGTATCAGCTTTGCACAAGGGAAGAATATGCAGACGAAGTCAGAAAACTCCTTGAAATTAAGAAAAATACTCCTTTAAGCCAAGCGGCATTTGAAGTTTTGGCGATTGTGGCTTATAATAAAACCGTAACTCGTTCTTTTATAGAACAAATTCGTGGTGTTGACTGCTCGGGTCCTGTTGCAAATTTAATTCAAAAAGGACTTATTGAGGAAAAGGGTAGGCTTGATTTACCCGGAAGACCGCTTGTTTACGGTACTACGGATAGGTTTCTTCGTTGTTTTTCTCTTAACAGCCTTGATGATTTGCCTGATTTGCCTGAGGAAGAAAAACAGGATGACGAGCAAACTTCTCTTTTTGAAAAAGAAGATGACGAACCTGAAATGCCTGAAGCTGAAATACTTGACGATAACGAGGAGGAAGAATGATGAAAGTTTTTCTTATTATAGTTGCTGTTTTGGCAGTGATAATTATTGCTGTTCTTTCTCTTTCTGCAACCGTTACTTTGGTTTACGATAAAGGCTGGCATACAAAAGTTCAAATTTTGTTTATTGAAAAAGATATAGTTTTATCAAAAATTCTTTCGTTTATCTTATTCCCTGAGAAAAAAGCTGAACAAGTAGCAAAATACAGTGAAAACAAGAAAAAGACAAAAAAGGATAAGGAAAATAAAGACTCAGCAGCCAAAAAAGTGGCAGAAGTTGCAGTAAAATCTGAGGAAGCATCGCTTGAAAACGGTGAAACTCCTAAAGAGGAGAAGCCTAAGGAAGAAAATTCTTCTCAGGCAAAACCGGCTAAGCCCAACCCGATTAAACAGCTTTGGGACTCAAAAGGCATACTCGGCATACTTGATTTGCTTACAAATGTGCTCGATACCGCAAATAATGCCGTTTCAACGTTAATTAGGGGTTTACATATTTACTCACTTTATGTTATGATATTGGTAGGCGGCGGTGACGCCGATTTGATAGCTCGTGCCTATGGCACTCTCTCCAGTTATTATTATCCGTTAAAAGGTATGATTCTTAACGGTATGAGGGTTGATAATTATGACGATTGCATTCAGCCTGATTTTATTGCCGATAAAACCGAATTTGAATTTCAACTTATTGCAAGCATTAATGTTAAATTACTTCTTAAAGTCGGTTTTAAAGCAGTATTTATTTTTATCAAAAATTTAATTTCAAATAAAAAATCTTATAAAGGAGATAAATAGTTATGAAAGAAACTCCGGTAAACAAAATAATGGAAAACACACTTGAAAAGATGCGTCAGATGGTTGACACTTCAACTATCATCGGCGAACCTATGGTAACAGGTACTACTACTCTTATTCCTGTTTCTAAGGTTTCATACGGCTTCACTTCAGGTGGCACAGACCTTCCGTCAAAGCAAAATCAAGAGCTTTTTGGCGGTGGTGGCGGTGGTGGTATCACCATTACTCCTGTTGCTTTTATTGTTATTGAAAACGGCAAGTGCAGAATGATGCAGATTAACAACTACACTTCATCTGCTGACCGTGCTATCGCTATGATTCCTGAACTTGTTGACAAGGTTACCGAACTTCTTAAACCTGAAAAGGAAGAAGCTAAGGCTGAAGAAACAAGCGAACCGGCGGAATAATAAATTAAATTATTTCATACATCACCTGCATATATTTTATGTGGGTGATTGTTTTGTTTAAGAAAATTTTTGTTTTTGTGCTTGCTCTGCTTTTTGCATATCCTAATATTGCATATTGCTCAACATATTCTGCTTCAAGCGTTTGTGTTATAGATAAAACAACATGCCAAGCACTTTATGAAAATAATATTTATGAGCACGGAAGCGTCGCTTCAACCACTAAAATTATGACCTGCTTTATTGCGGTTCAAAGCGGGAAGCTAAATGATATGGTTACTGTTACCGATGAAATGCTCGTCGGTACTGAGGGTTCGTCATTATACCTTAAAGCAGACGACAAAATTTCGCTTTATGACCTTTGCGTCGGTATGATGCTTGTTTCGGGTAATGACTGTGCCAATGCTGTGGCATATTATTTGTCAGGCAGTATTCCTGAATTTGCGAAGGTAATGAATAATACTGCAAAAAAGTTTGGTATGAACAATTCAATGTTTGTAACTCCGTCGGGTCTTGATGACGGCAATCCTTATTCCTGCGCTTATGATATGGCAATATTAACTTCATTTGCTCTTGATAATGAAATATTTGCAAAAATTGTTTCGATGAAAAGCGCCGAGGTTAAGATAAATGATGAAGTTAGAACTGTTTATAACCATAATAAACTTCTGAATTATTCGTTTGATGACGGTGAATTTATAGGAGTTAAAACAGGCTTTACGGAAAAAGCAGGTAGGTGCTTAGTCAGTGCGAGAGAATATAACGGCAACACAATAATTTGCGTAACGCTTAACTGCCCCGATGACTGGGACGCTCATATTTATTTTACCGATATATGCAAAAAGAAATACAACCGTTTAAATATTAAAAATGAAATTAATATTGATGTTGTAGGCTCAGGCAAAAATTATGTTAAATGCAGTTACCAAAAGAAATATTATCTTCTTGATAATGTCAAAATAAAAGAATACTACTATCCTTTTGCTTATTCACCGGTTAAAAAGGGGGATAAACTTGGGACAGCAGTAGTGTATTATAATGAAAAAATTATAGAAAGACTGCCGATAGAGGCAGACGAGGATATTAAAAATTATGGCAAACAACAATTTAGTACGACTTCAAAAATTTATGGCTGAGTGCGGCGTTGCTTCAAGAAGAAAAAGTGAAGAACTTATTGAAATGGGTAAAGTTAAGGTTAACGGTCATGTTGCGCATATCGGCGATAAGGTTAACCCTAAAAAAGATATCGTTGCAGTAAGAGGTAAGAAAATCAATAAAGAAGAGCGTATGTATTATATTATGCTTAATAAACCTCGCGGATATGTAACTACCGTTTCCGATGAACTCGGCAGAAAAACGGTAATGGACCTTGTTGATTGCGATGCTCGTGTTTATCCTGTCGGCAGACTTGATAAAGATTCCGAGGGCTTGCTTATTTTAACTAATGACGGTTCTTTTGCAAATGCATTAACTCACCCAAAGCATAGCTACGCTAAGGTCTATCGTGTTACCGTAAGACCGGCTGTTAATGACGAAATTCTTGAAAAAATGAGAAACGGCATTGAAATCGACGGCAGAAAAACAGCTCCTTGCGACATTAATGTGATTACTGAAGAAGAGGGTAGAGTGGTGCTCGAATTTATCCTCAGAGAGGGCAGAAACCGTCAAATAAGAAAGATGTGCGAGGCTGTAGGTTTGCAGGTTGCAAGGCTTAAAAGAATTTCTATAGGTCCTGTTAAACTTGGTATGCTTCAAACAGGTAAAACACGCCGTTTGACAGATAATGAAGTTCATAAACTTCTTCGTTCATCAAATCCCGCAACTCAGGAAGGTAATGACAAATAAGGTAATTTGTTTTGGATAAAAAATATAATAAAAAGTGCAAATCTCTTTTTAAAGAATATGAGCCTTTGCTTCGTAAAATTTGCGAAGTTAAAATGCAGGGTTATGAAGATGAAATTGATGATATTATATCCGAAACATTTTTAGCCCTTTGCAAGCAGGCTGATAGGGGAGATATGCCGAGTAACCCAAAGGCGTGGCTTTATGCTACGCTTTATAATTTGATAAGCCAAAAATACAGAGAAATATACAAGAATAAAGAAAAGCAAGTTTATATTGAGGATATTCCTGTTGAACTTCCTTTTGAAGATAATCTTTTAGAAGAAAAATTTGAGCGGATATACAATGAACAAATCAAAAATTATCTTAAAGATTTTTTGAGTGAAGATGAATATAAAATAATTCATTACATATATTTCGATAGGCTCAAAATGAAAGAAATTGCAGTATTAGTCGGTTCAAATGAATCTGCGATAAAGCAGAAACACTATCGAATTTGTAATAAGCTTAGAAAGGCGGCAAAAAATTTTGAAAAAAATTTTTAATTTTTGCGTTACCTTTTTACCTCTAAAAACGACTAATATTATAGAAAGGTGATATTATGGATAAAATAACACTTTTTGATACTTTAAAATCTAAATCAATGCTTCTGTCTTCAAAAGAAATTCAAGCCATTATGGACGAAGAACTTGCAAAAGACCCGGCTGAAATGGATACTGAGCTTGTAGACCTCTGCGTTAACGCTCTTTCAAACAGTGTACAAGCCGATTCTTCCGTTTCAAATAATAAAGGAAAGAGGGTTAGGTTCAATAAGGCTTTATTGATTGCCGCAGTTATTATTGTTTCAATCTGTATTGCATTTCCGGCCACTGCCAAGTTTGTCCGTCAAGACGCTTCAACTGATTTTGTTCAGTATTCCAAAGACCATTTTAAAATGAATTTGCAAGGCAAAAATAATACTTCAAAAAATTCTGCTCAAGCAAGTTCTTTGGCAAAAATTCTGAACCAAAACGGTTTTGACAATGTTATGTTGCCCAAAACTTTATTAAACCAAAACTATTATGAAGATGATATCAAAATTTACAATAACGAATTAATGCTTACTGCTGATTTTGATATTGAGATTGATGATATTACAGGTTATGTTTCTGTTACAAAATATAAAGACGATTTATTTGAAGATAAGATAGGGCAATTAGAAATAGGAAAAGAATATGATACAGTTAAACAGATTGATTCTAACGGTTTAAATGTTTTTGTGTTTTCCTCTGAAAAAAGAACTCTAATTATTTATATGAATAATAATACCGAATACGAAATTCATTTAAATAATTGTGATGCTGAATTAGGTGAAATTATTGCTGAAGCAATTAAATAAAAAAAGGAGAATTTTATGAAAAGGATAATTAATACTTTAGTTATATTTAGCTTGCTATTTGCATTTTTCATTCCGCAAATTGCTTATGCTTCGGATAATACCGATGCTCCTGAATGGACAGATATTTCAATTTCCGACAGTGAATTTGAAGCTATTTTAGAAAATAACCCAAATAATCAAATTTCCAAACGCTCAACACGCTCAAACGGTTTGATTGATATATATTCAATAGCTGTGTCAAATAGTAGTGGTAATTTGATTGTTGTAGGCAAAACATCTTGCATTAGCGATGTTACAAAATGCGGCTTTAAAGAAGTGGTAATTCAAAGAAGAAAGAACAGCAGTTCTTCTTGGAGTAATTATAAAACTTATGATGATTTGTATGCTGACAGTTATATTTACAGATTAAGCAAATCAATCGCAGTTACAAGCGGTTATCAGTACCGAGTAACCTGCACCCACTATGCTAAAAAGAATTTGTTTTCAACACAAAAGATTGATAATGTGTCAAATGTTGTAACAATTTAATTTTTTTTGAAATTTTTTCAAAAAAGCGTTACCTTTTAAGCCGCAATTTCGACTAATATAATGAACGGTTAGATGTTAACTGTATTGTTATTAAAAAGGTTGTGGTTAAATTGCTCTAATTAATTCTTTTCAATGAATTAAAAATATTAAAGAGGTATAAAATTATGAAAACAAATTAAAATCAAAGTTAAACAACAAAAAATCGTTAATCGCAGCAGTGTTATTATTTGTATTTATGCTTTCAATTTGCACAGGTGCTTATGCAAGTACTTATAGTACAACCGTTAAATTTACGAATCCTTATGAAGGTAGTATGAGAAGTTTCGACGGTAAGAATATTAAATATTCTGCAACAATGAAAAGCAGTAAATAAAAAGATACCGGTACTTATGAAGTTATACTTCAAAAGGAAAGCGGAATATGGGCTTTAGATGTTGGTGATTGGGTAGAATTAAAAAGAGTAGGCTCTTGTTCAGTGAAATGGTCGAATTGCGGAAAAGGTAAATTCCGTATAGCTTTTTACAAAAGTAGTGATGGAGTTACACTTTCAAGCGATAATGTTGTTATAGCAAATTATTAATATTAAGAGGTAGTTTATGACTATTACAAGAGAAGGCATATTTTTATTAGGATTTGCAATCTTGGTATTATATGCAATAGTGATGATTTTTAAAAAGGTAAAACCTGTAAAATTTTTTATTAATTTAGCATTTGGTTTATATCTTTTGATGATTGTTGCAATTTGTTTCTTCCCATTAAGAATAAAGGGCGGCGGAATAGATATGCTAAATAATTTTATTCCGTTTAAAAGTACTATTGCAAGTCTTAAAGAATCAATAAGTAATCATACATCTTACGGTTTGATTTCTGTTTTCGGCAATTTAATTATGCTTATGCCTTTGGGAATTTTCTTTAATTATTATATAAGTGAAAGAAAAAGAAGAATGTTTGGTATATTCCTTTTTTCCGTAGCTATTGAAACTATGCAATTTATCATAGGTATGTTAATCGGTTTTAACTACAGAAGCATCGATATTGACGATGTAATTCTCAATACTTTGGGTGGAATTATCGCTTGTATAGTATTTGATTTAATAAGCAAAAAAATTAAAGCAAAAAGATTATAATTGCTTTTTATGCGTGAATTTAATTTTATGTGACAAGTTAAAGACAGGTGATATATATGAAGAAAAATGAAAACGAAAATAAGTACACAACAGAAGAATTACTTTATAAAATTTACAAAAATCAAATTGAAATTTTGGCTCATATAAGATTATTTACCGTTATAATTTTGGTACTTATTATAGTTCAATTTTTTGTTCAGTAACAGTTTTAACTTGTCAAGCTTGGTATATGGCATAAATATATGGGATATAAATTGCAGTTTTCTGTCTCCACTAGGCATTTTCTTTTATGTTTTCTTACTGCAATTTTTATCATAAAAGTAGGGCATCTTCATTTGAAGATGCCCTACGAATTTTATATTACATTTTATTTATCAGTTAACACCGTTGAGAATAGCAAAGTTTTCTTTGTTGCATTTGTAGAGATTTTTAAATACCTTAAAGTTTCTCTCGTAAACAGCTCTGTTAGCGGTATTCGGATGATATGTAGTTTTAATAGGAATAAGCTTTTTAACATCCTTCATTGAGTTTACAAAACCCATACCTACAGCAATACAAGCGGCTGCACCGACTGCACCGATATTTTGAGGAGATTCAACAACTACAACATCTCTTTCAAGGATATCTGCAAGAATTTGACAAGTAGTTTCACCAAGAGCACCGCCACCGCAGAAACGAATAGCGTCAGAAGTCTTAACTTTAAGGCCCTGCCTTTCATACATCCATTTCATATGGAAACAAATACCCTCAACAACCGAGCGGATAAGCTCTGTTTTGCCTGTTTCAAGCCTGATATTGAAAAACATACCGGCGGCATTAGGGTCTTCAAACGGACATCTGTTGCCGTGAAGCCATGGAGTAAATACAACGCCGTTAGAACCTGCAGGAACAGTATCAATAACTTCTTCAAGGTAATCATAAAGGTTAAATTCAGTCTGCTCAAGGCTGTCAGCGGCATTGCCGTATTTTTTTAGGAATATGCCGATTTCATCAAGAGCAAGGTGGTCCTTAACCCAACCAACGCACTTATTACTTGTTTCAAGCTCTGCAAAATAGTTGAATGTGTTAGGGTCAGCGCCAACAATAGCGGCAATCATAGCACCTGTGTCAACAGTTTGCTTTTCAACAACTGTACCGACCCAACCTGATGTGCCTGAATAAATGTGAGTATCGCCGACTTCAACAGCACCTGCACCGACACCGATAAGTGAAGCGTCACCGCCGCCGCCGTAAACAGCAGTTCCCGGAGCAAGGCCGAGCTCTTTTGCAGCTTCTTCTGTAATTTCGCCGACTTTTTCAGTACTTTGCTTGATAGGAGCAAGATGTTCCATCTTAACACCAACCATATCGCAAACAGGTTTGCACCAACCCTCGTGACCTTTTCTTGTGTCATAAAGAAGGGTACCGAAAGCTGAATCTTGTGTCATAACAAACTCGCCGCTTGCACGAAGAATAAGATATTCTTTAATGTCAAGCCATTTGTAAATCTTTTTGAAGTTTTCAGGCTCGTGAGCTTCAACCCATCTGTATTTCCAAATAGGGTCTTTTACAGAAGATGAAACAGCACCTGTATATTTTAAATATTTAAGAAGCTTTGTAACCTCAGCACCTGCAATCTGCAAACCGTGAGCCATACCTTTTTTGAGTTCTTCTCTCGCTCTTTGGTCCATATATGTCATAGGACGACGGATGCATTTTCCTTCTTTATCAACAAGTACAAGACCCTGCATAGCAGAACAGAAGCTGATACCCTCAACCTGTTCCTTTTTTATTGTAGGCATTTTGTCAAATACAGTTCTTGTAGTTGAACACATTGCTGCCCACCATTCGTCTGCGTCCTGTTCGGCACCGCCTTTAACACCTGTTTCGTCATCAACATAAAGATTATAGCCTGCAGTTGCAGAAGCCAAAATTCTCATTGTGTCTTCAATTTCGATAAGACAGGTCTTAATACCGGTTGTACCGATATCATATGTGATTACATATTTTTTCATAAACTTACTATCCTCCATAATTTTTATACCCAGCAGACCGATAAAGAATATTGATTAAAGATGCTGTGTAATATATCTATTATACAGTACACTATGTTCATTTTCAAGCAAAAATGGAACAATTTTACTGTTTTTTCTTTTCATAAGTAAATGCAGATTCGATAAAACTTAAAAGCTGGCTTACAACTTGCTCATCATCCATTTTGCTTACATCAATTCCGGTGTATATTTCAAATCTCTTTCTGTAATATTCACAAGTGTAAGAAAATTGAAGCGAAGTTAAAAGATTATCGAGGAAAAAAGCGAATAGCTTAGGGTCAAGGTCGGCTCTTACATCGCCTTTTTCAAGCGCCTGAGTAATGCTTGTAATATACTTTTTGCTTGTGCTTTCCTCAATAGCCGTTGCAAGTATGTCAACCATTTGAGTATTTTTACTGCAAGTGATTTCGTTATACAGCTTTATATAATTAGCGTATTTTTTTGAATGGAAACAAGTGGCTCTGATAACTTTTTCCGCTTTAACAAGAATTTTATCGTCGCTAACCATTATATCGTCAAGTATATTGTCAAGTATTTTCATACCTCGTTGAAGACAGGTTATAAACAAATCTTCTTTGGTTGAAAAATACTTGTACATAAGCCCTATACTTATTCCGCATTTTTTTGCAATTACATTAATGTTGGCTTTTTCGTATCCTTTTGATGAAAATTCTTCAATTCCCGTTTCAAGTATCAACTCTTGTCGTTCTTCGCTTATTCGCTCAAAAGCTTCTTTATATCTTTTTTCTAACATTTTTTAATTTTGTAGTGTTGCACAAATAAGTATCTTTGCCTTTGTGCAAGCTTTACAAATCTCCCTCTCAAAAGTTAATTGATATAATGTATATTAGCATTTTACTGAGATATTTGCAATAAAATAACCGAATTTTTTGCAATATTTGATTTGACAAATCGTAAAAAAGTGATATACTTAAAGTGTAAATTTTAGTGAGCGGCTACTCACACCGCTATCGGTGAGTGACTACTCACAGCAAAATACAACTATTTCTAAGGAGGAATATCATAATGGATACAAGATTCGCTATTACCGAGTATCCTGATGCAGCCGTACTCACAGCTCAGCTTGATGCGCTCATCAAAAAACCAATTTACTCAATCAACCGTACAGCTCTCAAGAAGTATGAGGACGAATACTTTGAAAAGAAATGTGCAAAGTCAAAGGAAATGATTACTGAAGCTAAGGAAGTGATTCCTGGCGGCGTTCAGCATAACCTTGCATTTAACTATCCGTTCCCAATCGTTATGACAAAGGCTAAGGGCAACAGACTTTGGGATATCGACGGCAACGAATATTTTGACTTCCTTCAGGCAGGCGGTCCTACAATTATCGGTTCAAATGACGATGTTGTAAAAGAAAAGGTTAAGGAACTTCTTGATGACTGCGGTCCGTCAACAGGTTTGTTCCACCCTTATGAATACAAGCTTGCTAAGAAAATCAGCGAGTGCGTTCCGTCTGTAGAAATGTTCCGTATGCTCGGTTCAGGTACAGAATCATGTATGTGTGCAGTTCGTGTTGCTCGTCTTGCAACAGGTCATAAGAATGTAATTAAAATGGGCGGTGCTTACCACGGTTGGTCAGATCAGCTCGCTTGGGGTATGCGTGTTCCTGGTACACTTAACCTTCAATCACACGGTGTTCCTATGTTTGTATTTAAGCACACACAGGAATTCTTCCCTAACGACCTCAAAGACCTTGAGAAGAAGCTCATCATCAACAAGTTCCGTGGCGGTACAGCTGCTGTATTTATCGAACCTTGCGGTCCTGAATCAGCAACCCGTCCTGTAGATAAGGACTTCCCTAAGGGCGTACAGGCACTTTGCCGTAAGTACGGTGCACTTCTCGTTTGTGACGAAGTTGTAACAGGTTTCCGTATCGGTTTGTCAGGTGCTCAGGGTTACTACGGTATCGATCCTGATATCACAATCTTCGGTAAGATTATCGCAGGCGGCTATCCTGGTGCAGGCGGTATCGGCGGTCACAAGGAAGTTATGAAGTATCTTGGTGCAGGTCTTGATAAGGCTGAAGGCAAGAAGATTCATAAGGCTATGTGCGGCGGTACAATGGCTGCCACTCCAATTTCTTGTGTTGCAGGTTACACTGTAATTAGTGAAATTGAAAAGAGAAATGCTTGTCAGGTTGCAGGTCAGATGGCTGACAGACTTGTTAAGGGTATTAACGAGTCAATCAAGAAGTATGACCTTCCGTTTGTTTGCTACAACATCGGTTCTATCTGCCAGCTTCATACAGTTGCTACAATGCACTTCAGAATTAACTGGAAAAAGCCTTGGACAATTCCATCAGTTCTTAAAGAAACAGGTATCCGTCAGACTGAAATGCAGTATATGGGTGCTGCTTACATGGCTGAAGGTCTTGTAACTCTTGCAGGTTCTCGTCTTTACACTTCAAGTGCTTACACTGAAGAAGATATTGATGAATGTATCAAGAGATTTGACAAGGTTCTTTCACAGTGTGAAAAGATTGATTACTAATCAATAAATTTAAGGGAGCAGGCATTATACTGCTCCCTTTATGTGCGTTTATATATTTTAAAATTTAAGGAGAAAATTTATGGCTTACAGTGTTGAAGAAGCTAAGGAATTAGTAGTTGAAGCAGGTAAAAAGCTTCTTGAATCAGGTCTTATTGCTCGTACTTGGGGTAATGTTTCTGCAAGAATCAGTGATACTCAGTTTGTTATCACTCCTTCAGGTCGTGCTTATGACACACTTACACCTGACGAAGTAGTTGTTGTTAATATCGACGACTGTTCACACGAGGGTGACATTAAACCGTCATCTGAAAAGGGTATTCACGCAGACGCTTACAAGCATCATCCACTTGTTAACTTCGTTATCCATACTCACCAAAAGGCTGCTACAATCGTCAGCATTACCGGTATGGAAATCAGAGATGTATATAACGAATTTAAGCCTGTTCTCGGCGACTATGTTCCTGTTGCAGAATATGCTATGTCTACAACTACTCCGCTTCGTAAAAAAGTTGAGAAGTGTATGATGATGAACCCAAGCTGCCGTGCATTTATGCTTATGCACCACGGTACACTTTGCCTTGGCGAAAGCTTTGACCAGGCATTTGAAGTAGCAGATGCTCTTGAAAAGTGCTGTGAAAAGGTAATTAAGGATAACTATCTTCGTCATTCATGGGAAAAGGAATATTCAGTTGACAATAAGCTCAACTACTTCCTTGAAAAGGAAAATGCAGGTAAAATGCCTGAAGCTATTTGCGACCTCGGTTCTTCAGTAAGAAACGGTGGTATCTTTACCCTTACATATGACGGCGGCAAGAAAGTTGATGTTGATATGACAACAGGTCTTGCTGTTAACGGTATTGCTCCTAAGTGTGCTAAGATTCATAAGGCTATTTATGAATCAGAAGATTGCACAATGATTAAGCATGTTGCTAATCCGTATGAAGTTGCTGTTTCTTGCCTTGACGAAACAATGTACCCAATGATTGACGACTTTGCTCAAATCGTTGGCGTTGATGTTAAATGCGTTCCTTGGATTGACGGTGACACTGATGAATGTGCCGCGGAAATCGGCAAGGCTATTGACGGCAGAAACGCTGTTCTTATTCAGGGCAACGGCGCTATGGTTACTGGTAACAGTGACGGCGATATGCAGGCTCTTGACATTATTATGGAAAAGGGTTGTGAAGCTCAGGTTGATGTTTCAATCTTCAACCGTCCTCATTATGTTCCAAAGGCTGAATGTTTCCTTATGAGAACTGTTTACCTTGCTAAGTATTCAAAGCAAATCAATAAGTAATTGGAAAGTTGATAAAAATTTAGGCACGAGCTATTTGGCTCGTGCCTTTTTGTGCCTATTTATATCATTTGCTCAGGGTGGAATACCTCGTCAAACTTTTCCTCGGTTAAGAAACCGAGTTTTACACAAGCCTCCTTGAGTGAAATATTATTTTTATATGCATATTTAGCAGTTTTTGCAGAATTTTCATAACCTATGTATGGGTTGAGAGCGGTAACAAGCATAAGCGAATTATGAAGATTACTGTTCATCTTCTCTTTATTAGCAGTTATACCGCTTACGCAGTTTTTGTTAAAACTAATCATTACTTCGCTTAAAAGCCTTACCGATTGCATAAAATTATAAATTGTAACCGGCATAAATACATTCAGTTCAAAGTTGCCCTGACTTGCGGCAAACCCGATTGCGGCGTCGTTACCCATAACCTGAACTGCAACCATAGTAACCGCTTCGCACTGAGTTGGGTTAACTTTACCCGGCATAATTGACGAACCCGGTTCGTTTTCAGGTATGTGAATTTCACCAAGACCGAGGCGAGGACCGCTTGCAAGCCATCTTATGTCATTTGCAATTTTCATAAGGTCGCACGCAAGTGCTTTGAGCGCACCGTGAGCAAAAACTATTTCATCTTTTGATGTAAGAGCGTGAAATTTATTTTCGGCAGTTACAAATTCTTTACCTGTAATTTTTGAAACAGCTTTTGCAACTTCCGTGTCAAAATCTTTTGGCGCATTAAGACCTGTTCCTACAGCCGTACCGCCGAGCGCTAATTCTTTAAGTTCAGGCAATGCGAGTTCAATAAGCTTTTTGTCTTTTTCAAGTGAACTTCTCCAACCGCTGATTTCCTGTGAAAAGGCGATAGGTGTTGCGTCTTGAAGGTGAGTTCTGCCGCTTTTTATTATGCCCTCGTTTTCTTTTTCAAGCTTTTTAAAGCTTGCCGTCAATTCGTCAATAGCAGGAATAACCCTGTCCTCTAAGCCGATAACAGCTGCAATGCTCATAGCAGTCGGAAATGTGTCATTTGAGCTTTGACTCATATTTATATCATCGTTTGGATGAAGAATTTTCTTGCCAGCAATTTCGTTTCCTCTGTTTGCAATTACTTCGTTTGCATTCATATTTGACTGAGTGCCCGAACCCGTTTGCCAAACAACAAGAGGGAAGTGTTCGTTAAGTTTTCCGCTGATAACTTCGTCGCAAGCTTTTGATATTGCGTCAAGCTTTTCATCCGTCATTTTGTCTTTTCTTAATTTATTGTTAGCAATGGCAGAAGCTTTTTTCAGTATTCCGAAAGCGTACACTATTTCGCTCGGCATTGTTTCTATTCCGACACCTATTTCAAAATTTTCGTGGCTTCTTTGTGTTTGTGCTCCCCAAAATTTGTCGCTCGGTACTTTAACTTCGCCCATAGAATCGTGTTCAATGCGATATTCCATAAATTTACCTCCGTTCTTTTCTTTATATAATATACAACAATTATATCTTACTTTCAAGAAATATTCACCTTTTGTATATTTACTTATTTATAAATTTATGATAAAATAATTTTAAAATAACGGAAAGGAAAATGTATTATGAATATTTGGCATAATATTTCACCTAAAAGAATTAAAAAAGACAGATTTTATGCTGTTATCGAAATTTCAAAGGGTGGTAAGAATAAGTATGAACTTGACAAAGAAACCGGTATGTTAAAACTTGACCGCGTTCTTTTCACTTCTACTCATTATCCTGCTAACTACGGTTTTATTCCTCGTACCTATGCAAGCGACAATGACCCACTTGATGTTCTCGTTTTGTGCAGCGAAAAAATTCAGCCTATGACTATTGTTGAATGTGTTCCTATCGGTGTTCTTATTATGGAAGACGGCGGCGCTAAGGATGAAAAGATTATTGCAGTACCTGTCAATGACCCTAACTATAATTGCTATACCGATATTGACCAACTTCCAAGTCACAGATTTGATGAAATTAAGCATTTCTTCGAGGTTTATAAGAGTCTTGAGCATGAAAAGACCACTTCTGTTACAGAAGTTAAGCCTAAAGAAGTTGCCGAAGAAATTATTCAAAGTTGTATTGACAGTTATATTAAAAATTTCCAAATGTGATTTTTAAAGAAGTGGCATATGTCACTTCTTTTTTTATAAACATTCGTTAAATAATTAACAAAAATCAGCTTTGTAAATTGTACATATTGACAAAATATTGCCAATGAATATTGAAATTTATACAAAATCTTGTTTTTATATAGCATTTTGTGTATAATTAATTAAGTTAAATATAAATCTTTAATTTATATAAGAGGGTAAGGTATGAGAGATTTAAAACATCTAATTTATTTTGAAAATTTGCTTCAGGAAGCGAATAATGAGCTTGTTAAGCAAGCAAGAAATGACGGAAAGAGGGCTATTGCCTATACTTGCTATCACATTCCTGAAGTTTTGCTTAATCTTGACGACTGCTTTTCCGTAAGGCTTCGCGCGCCGAGAACAGGCTCAATGGATATTGCCACATATTATTTGAGCTCTTATTTGTGCGGATATTCAAAAGCGCTTCTTGAAAGAGGCATTGAGGGCGGATATAACTTCCTTTCTGCGCTTATCGGCTCTGAATCTTGTTCTGAAATGAACAGAACTTACGAGCATTTCAAGCTTCTTAATCTTGTTGATAATGACAAGTTTTTTGTCAGCATTGCCGATATTCCGTTTAAAATTGAACCGCATACAATTAAGCATTATACTAACCAAATGCAAATTAAAGTTCTCGATAAGCTTCACGAGGTTTACGGTGTTGATATCAGCGACGACGCTATTCGTAAAGCAGTTGAAGAGCATAACGAGGTTTGCCGATTAATTACGGAAATAGGCGAGTATAGGAAAGAGGATAACCCTAGAATTACCGGTTATGAATTTCATGTAATCAACCTTGTTACATATTGTTGCCCTAAGTATCTTATTATTGATAAGCTTAGGGAAACCGCGGAGGAACTTAAAACCCGAGTTCCCGATGATAAGAAAAATTACAGAGCAAAAGTTGTAGTCGTCGGTTCTGAAATGGATGACCCTGACTTTACAAAGCTTATTGAGGAATCTGGCGCACTTGTAGTTGCTGACAGATATTGCTTCGGCTCACTTCCGGGCAGGGAAGAAATTCACCTTAAAGATGACGGTACACCGCTTCTTGAACAAATCGTTCTTCACTATATGAAAACTTGTCAGTGCCCTCGTTATATGAGTGCTGAAAAGGTACATGGCAGGAAAGAATATGTTAGAGATTTGGTTCATATGTATCACGCTGACGGTGTTATTTACGAGCAAATCAAGTTCTGCGAATATTGGGGTTATGAGCGTGCGCTCGCTTCCCATATTATGACTAATGAGTATGGTATTCCGTCTGTAACAGTTGACAGGCAATATACCGCAAGTGCTTCAGGTCAGCTCAGAACGAGAGTTCAGGCTTTTGTTGAGAGCCTTGAAATTAAAAAAATTCAAAAGGAGGGAAAGTAAGTGGATAATCAACCTAAAAATCTCGGTAATCTTCACAAAGATAAAACCGGTATATTAAAACATAGGGAATGGCGTGGTCTTAAAGACACTATGTATGACTATTACCGTTGGCTCATAACTTGGAAAGATATGATTAAAATGGTAATGAAAGCCCCTGTGTCAACCGTTAAAGGTCTTTGGAATTATAGATGGATGTGTAGCTATCTTACTGTCCCTGCTTGGATAGACCGCCACACAGAAGGTCTTAGAGGTCCTCAGCTTCGTATCACTCAACTTCACTTTAATGCTATGGTTAAGCACGCTTGCGATATGATTCATATCCTCTTTAAACACGATAAGCATTTTCATCCTAATGATAAGTTTTCAGATAAAGTTGTTTGTATGGATGAGCTTTTCTCGTTTGAACTTATGGCAGGTTTCCCAAATCTTTACGGTAACCCTGTGCAGACAATGCCTATCTTCCTTTCATCAATGGTTGACCAGCACATTGCAGCACCTTATATTGACGCAACTGAAAGCTACGGTGTTCCCGCCGATGTTTGTCCGCTTCCGTCTGCGGAAACAGGTGTCGCAATTTGTGACGATTATCCTATGATGGGTAAAATCTTCTTGTCTTGCAATATGCCTTGCGACGGTTCAACTATGAACTCTTCATTTTTAGAGAGAAGATTTAATATGCCGACTCATGTAGTTAATGTTCCATTAAGATATACTGAGGAAGCAACTCAGGAATATGCAGTAGAAGAAGTTAAATCTTGCATAAGGTTTATTGAAGAACAAACAGGTGAAAAGTTTGACTGGGACGCATATTTCAGTGCAATGAAAACATATAATAAACAGCTTGAATATGAACTTCAAAAGTGGGATGTTAACAAAACTCAATACCCTCAAATGACAGGTGCAACATTCTGGCTTTACCGTTTGTTTTATTTCCACCTTTCAGGCGGCTTTGATAAACGCTTCTTAAAGACCGATAAAAAGGTTAATAAGATTATGATGAAAGCGTATGAAAAGAAAACTCCGTGTTCTAAGGAAATGCGCCACAGAGCGATTGTTTGGTCCTGTCCGGCAAACTATTACACGAGCCTTGCAAATTGGCTTGAAAACTGCTGGGGTATCAATGTAGTTATGGATATGGAAACTATGATTTCTTACATAATGTATGATACCGAGGATAAGGAAAAATCACTTGCAACATATGCAAAAACCCTCCAGCGCACAACAATGCGTAAGCATACTAAGGGCGGTTATCAAAATGTTCTTGATGAACTTTGGAGAGTTTGTGAAGACTTCAACGCAGATACAGTAATTATGTACGACCAAATTTCCTGCAAGGGTATGGACGGTCTTAACGGTCTTTTTGATGACCAGGCAAGGGAAAGAAATATTAACTTTATTTGGGTTAATCAGGACCTTATGGATCCTCGTACAATTTCCCGCCGTGATATGCGTGAACAGATTAATAAATATATGACAACCGTGTTGCAGGAAGAACCTGTCGACCCGACTCTTGTTGATTTTGATGATACTATGGCTTGGTAAGGAGATAATATAATGAAATATTTTGGTGGATGCGATGTAGGTTCAACCTACGCTAAATGTGTAATTCTTGACGAGAACGGCAAGATTGTTGCCGACGCTACAGTAAGAAGTAAGATTAACCCTGTTCAAAGTGCCGAGCTTGCTTTGGGCGAAGCTATAGATAAAGTTGACGACCTTAAAAGCGCGCAAGATTTAACATACCTTATCGGTACGGGTTACGGCAGAAATAAAGTTCCTTTTGCCGACGAAAATATATCTGAAATCAGTTGCCATGCTATGGGCGTTCATGTAACTAACCCAAGCGTTAAAGCTATTATTGATATCGGCGGTCAGGATGTTAAGGGTATTGCTATTGATACCGACGGTACCGTTAAAAACTTTGCTATGAATGATAAGTGCGCTGCAGGTACAGGTCGTTTCTTTGAAGCAATGGCTAACGCTTTTGAAATGTCTTTGCCTGATTTCTGTAAGCTTTCGCTTCAGGCTAAAAATACAATTCCTATCACCGCGCAGTGTACTGTTTTCGCTGAAAGTGAAGTTATTTCGCTTGTCGGAGAGGGCAAGCCTATGGATGAAATTGCCGCAGGTATTCAGCTTGCTGTTGCTAAGCGTTGCTTTGTTATGGCTAAGAAAGCAGGCGCTACCGATTCTATCACATTAACAGGCGGTTGCGCTAAAAACGAAGGTCTTAAAAAGGCTATTGAAAAGGTGCTTAAAATCAAAGTTGTTGACCTTTCAATCGACCCTCAGCTTATGGGCGCTCTCGGTGCCGCCGAATATGCAAGGCAGAAAGGAATGGCAAAATAATGAAAGCATTAATTATAATTCTTATCGTTTTACTTTGTCTTTTTGCTCTTACATTTTTAATTTATTTCTTCAACCTTGATATGAAGCTTATCAGAGTAGTTTATGACAAAATGGGCAAGCACTACGACAACCTCGAAAAGAAAGATAAAAGATTATAAAGGAAATAGTGTGAAAAATCACACTATTCCGATTATATTGCCCTCAAAATTTGCCTGCGGCATAATTTTGAGATGGCTAAATTCCCACTATACGCCTTGTCCGGCTACAGAGAGGCGTGTGGATGATTTTTAATGGACTAT
>CAVKLC010000023.1:0-33776 GCA_963657005.1 bacterium
TAAAGAAATTCGTCACGAGTGATGCGGAGTTTGTGACGACGCAAACTATAATTTATAAACTAAAGGAAATACAAAATGAAAAAGATATTTACAAATAAAATATGCGTTGCGCTTATTGCAATGCTTTGCTGTGCCCTTTGGGGCAGTGCATTTCCTGTAATAAAAATAGGCTACAATTTATTGTCTATTGCCGCGCTTGACACCGCATCTCAAATTCTTTTTGCAGGTGTAAGATTTTTGTTTGCAGGCGTATTAACAATTTTGCTCGGAAGTCTTTTTGCCGATAAATTAATCGTGATAAAGCAAAAAAGCAATTTTAAAATGGTTGCAATACTTGCACTTTTCCAAACCATTTTGCAGTACATATTCTTTTATGTAGGTCTTGCTCACACAATGGGTACAAAAAGTTCAATACTCGATTCTACGAGCGTATTTTTTGCCGTGCTCATTTCGTGCCTTATTTTCAAGCAGGAAAAACTCAGCATAAATAAAATTTTAGGTTGCATTATAGGGTTTACGGGTGTTATATTAATTAATATAACACCAAATGCATCGATATCAGGTTTCGCTTTTAACGGCGAGGGCTTCATTGTTTTGTCGGCGCTTTCATATGCGTTTTCAAGCGTGCTTGTAAGCAGATTTTCAAAATTTGAAAACCCGGTTGCTTTGAGCGGTTATCAGTTTATGCTCGGCGGCGTAGTTATGATTATCGGCGGCTTGATTTTCGGCGGCAGACTTAGGATAACTTCGTTTAGATGCGTTATGATTATTCTTTATCTTGCGCTTCTTTCCGCTTGTGCCTATACTCTTTGGGGTGTACTTTTGAAGTATAACGATGTGTCAAAGGTTTCTGTTTTTGGCTTTATGACCCCTGTTTTCGGCTTTCTTCTTTCGTCGCTTATACTCAAAGAGCATATGAATCAATCTGTTTTGATGAGCGTTATATCACTCGTTTTGGTATGTTTCGGTATACTTTGCGTTAATGTAAATTTAAAATTAAAAAAGAAAAATAAATAACGGAGGATATTATTTTGAATGCTAAAATAACTCTTGCAAAGGAATTTAAAATCGGCGATATTGACAAGCGAATTTACGGTTCGTTTATTGAGCATCTCGGCAGAGCTGTTTACGGCGGTATTTATGAGCCTGACCATCCTACTGCTGATGAAAACGGCTTTAGGGGCGATGTTATCGACCTTGTTAAAAAGCTTAATGTTCCTATCGTTCGTTATCCGGGTGGCAACTTTGTTTCAGGCTATAATTGGGAAGACGGCGTGGGTCCTGTTGAAAACAGACCTAAAAGGCTTGACCTCGCTTGGGGTACTACCGAGCCTAACTATTTCGGCACTAACGAGTTTATGAAATGGTGTGAAAAAGCCGATACCGAATGCATGATGGCTGTAAATCTCGGCACAAGAGGCGCAGACGAAGCAAGAAATCTTGTTGAATATACCAACCACAAATCAGGCTCGGCTTGGGCAGATTTAAGAAAAGAACACGGCTACAAAGACCCGTGGAATATTAAGCTTTGGTGCCTCGGCAACGAGATGGACGGCGCTTGGCAAATGGGTGCAAAAACTGCAACCGAATACGGCAGGGTTGCGCTTGAAGCGTCAAAAATGATGAAGTGGACAGACCCTACCATTGAAACCGTGCTTTGCGGCTCGTCAAGTATTAATTCAAAAACTTTCGGTCAGTGGGAAGCCGAATCGCTCGATATTGCTTATGACAGCGTTGATTATGTTTCGCTTCATCAATACTACGGCAATCACGACGGCGACACAATGTCCTACCTTTCATACACACTTCAGCTTGAAGAATTTATACATACCGTTACCTGCGTTTGCGATTATATTAAGGCAAAGAAACATTCAAAGAAAACTATGATGCTTTCATTTGACGAATGGAATGTTTGGTATCATTCAAATGATGTGCCTTATGAAAGATGGTCTATGGCACCGCCAAGGCTTGAAGATATTTACAATTTTGAGGACGCACTTCTTGTAGGCTCAATGCTTATCACATTTCTTCGCCATTGCGACAGAATTAAGATTGCCTGCCTTGCTCAGCTTGTTAATGTTATCGCTCCTATCTTTACCCAAACAGGCGGCGGAATTTTCGCACAAACAATTTTTTATCCTTTTGAGCATTTGAGCAATTTCGGAAGAGGTGTTGCGCTTAACCCGATTATTTCAAGTCCAAAGTACGACTGCAAGGCTTATACCGATGTGCCTTATCTCGATTCTATCGCAACTCTTGACGAAGAAAACGAAACGATGACAATTTTCTGTGTTAATAAGTCAATGGAAGACGGAATTACTCTTGATGTTAACCTTCTCGATTTTGAGGGATATGAACCGTTTGAGTTTATTTCAATGGACGGCTATGACAAAAATGATGTAAATTCATTTGAAAACCCGTTTATTAAACCTCATCTCAATCCGCTCCCAACCCTTGACGGCAAAACATTAACAGCCGCTCTCAAACCGTTTAGCTGGAGTGTTATCAGACTTAAAAAGAACAAATAATTTTAAAGGGCAAATTCATTATTTGCCCTTTCTTTTCGTCACATAGTTATCAACTTGCACAAAAAGTACATTGAAATAAAGAAAATTGTGTGATATAATCACAATATACTCGTTTTTTTCTTTTGGAAAACAATACATAATTTGAGGGGTAGTTATGGGAAAAATAAACGGCGAAAAAATCAAGCAGACCATATCGTCTGTTAAAACGCATTGGAACACACCGCCTGAGGGAAGGTATGTTCCATACAAGGAAATACTTGCCTACAGCGTTGGCGGTATAGGTGTTAAATCTGTTGTATATATAATTTGGGATATAGGTTTGTCCGCCACAAGCTTGCTTGCAGGTTCTGCGCTCGGGTTGAAAAACGGCGACCTTGTTAAGCTCAATCTTATTGCAACTATTATTTGTATGTTTTTAGGTCCTATTCGTGGTTATATTATTGATAACACACGAAGCAGTAAGGGCAAGTTTCGACCGTATTTGCTTTATACGGGTATTCCGTCGGGCATTATTGTTACGGTGTTTGCATTTTTGCCGTTTGAAAGTATGGGGTACAGCCAAAGGCTTTATGCTCTGTTTATAACATATATGCTTTTGCAGCTGTGTTATCCGTTTTATGACCAAGCATACAGTACCATCGTTCAGGTAATGAGCCCTAACTCAACCGAGCGTGCGGATATAATTACTGTTTCAACTTTCATTTACTCGCTTTCACCGACAATTAAAGGTTTTATCGTACCTATTATTGCAGGTTTTACAGGCGGTTTGGAAAATATTAACGCCTATCGTGTTATTATGCCTATTTTCGGTATCGGCGGCGCAATTATCGGTATCCTCAGCTATACAGGCACTAAAGAAAGAATTATCGTTTCAAAAGACTATTCGGCAAAAGTTCCGTTTTTAAAAGGCGTCGGCGCAGGCATTGCCAACAAATATCAGTGGGCGCGCTCGCTTACTTCTTGGTTCATTTTGCTTCAGGCGGGTGTCGGCAATATAACCACTTGGTATTTTTATTACGGCATTAAGGATGTATTGAACCTTACAACCGAGCAGCAGGGCGTGCTTAACGGTACGCTTGTTACCATTTTCGGCGCGGCGGCTACTCCCGCAATGTTTTTAGCTCCGTTTTTAATAAGAAAAATGGGCAAGAGAAATTATTATATCCTTTATATGGTTGCTAATCTTTTCTGCTTTGTAGGTATGTATTTGTTTATTGAGCAGATTTGGGTGCTTTTTGCTTTTGTTTGGATAAGAGGTTTCTTTAACACATTTACACTTATTTCCGACGGTGCTATGAATGCCGATGTGCTCGACTATCAGCAGTACAAAACAGGCGAAAGACTTGAGGGTCTTATGGGTCAGTTTGTGGGTATTATCGGTACATTCGTATCTATGGGCGTAACATATTTTACTCAGACAATAGTTATGCAAAATCACTTTGGTTTGGTTGATAACTACAACGACCTTTACAAAGCTTCTTTCCGCGAACCGCTTTCCAAAGGTATGATTGTTATCGCATTTGTCGGCTATCTTCTTGCGCTCATCCCGTTTGTTACTATGTACACTTTGACGGAAGAAGAACACGAGGCGCATATTAAAGTCCTTAAAATTCGTGCCGCACTTGAAGACTATGCAACAAATTCACTTTCCGACGGCGAACTTGACGAAGCAAAGCAAATTTATACCGATTCGCTTACTCAGCTTAGTGATGCAAAAGAAAAATTTGAAACCGCCAAGGGAAAAGAAAGAAGAAAAATTAAAAATCAAATTAAGGCTCTTGAACTTGTTATTAACGAAAAGAACAGGTTTCATGAAGAAAAGATGATTAAAAAGTGCGAAAAAGCCAAAGAACTTCTTACCCATACCGTTGAGGAACTTTACGGCATAAGCGAGCCTTCAATGGATAAGTATAACGAAGCAAATTCAATGAGCGAAAACACAAAAGAGGAACAAAAACTCAAGGCTCAAAAGCTTAAAGAAGCTTCAAAAGAACTTGATGCATTTAATAAAAAAGCATACGACTATATCCAGGCTCGTAAGCTTATTAAACAGCTTGAATACTATTCTCATTGGGAAGAATTGTTTGAAGTAAAAGCGTAAATTATAGTTTATCTTAACATAGGTTTCTCTCCTATCGACGGCGAAGTCGCCACTTCCCTCGTCAGAGGGAAGCAAGAAGTCTGGGAAGATAAAGGTTGTGAAGAAGTAGTCAGAATTGGATTTTTAGGGAAGGGTGCTGTACGAGGGTACTGCCCCTGACCTAAAAATTCAAAGCACCCAACGATACGATTACGGTATCCATAGATACCTAAAATCGTATCGTTTCTGCGTTGTTGAAACAAATCATTTATTGTTTTATTTATTTTATTAGAAATAAATTTCTAATTGTTTCTAAAAGTGGGTGCGGTTATGGCTGCTTATTCACAATCGCAAACTATAATTTATATTACAAAAAACATCAAACTGTACAATTTATAAATTATAAATATAAATTTATTATAAATAACAATATTTTTATTGACAATAATAGAAAATTTGCTTATAATTAACACATTGTTAACAAAATTTAGGAGGCTTGAGTTTTGGCAATCGCTACTTTTAAAAGATATGAGAAAAAGTATCTTATCACAAAAGAACAGCTTGACCAAATTTGGCCTCGTTTGCTTGAGTATATGGACCTTGACCCATTTTGTCTTAACGGCGGTGAATACAGAATTTACAGTATTTATTATGATACGGACAACCACGATGTAATAAGGCACAATTCTTCTTCTCCCGTTTATAAAGAAAAGATGAGAATTCGGTCTTATTATGACAATAAGGACCCAGAAGACAAGATTTTTATGGAAATAAAAAAGAAAAGTCAGGGTCAGGGAAATAAAAGAAGAATAAAGCTTAAAATTAAAGAGATTGAGCCGTTTGTAAACGAAGGCATTTTGCCTGAAACAAATGACTATCTTTCAACTCAGGTGGCAAAAGAGCTTCAATATTATTTGAAAATGAACAAGGTTCATCCTGCTCTTTATGTTCAGTATGACAGGCTCGCTCTTTTCGGCAAGGAAGATAAAAATTTCAGAATGACATTTGATAATAATGTCAAAGTCAGAAGGAAGAATTTTGAATTCGGCGAAAGTGAAGACGATGAATTGCTTCTTCCAAACGGCGAATTTATTATGGAAATCAAGATTTTGGGCGCAATGTCTATTTGGCTTGCAGATTTGCTTGACGAATACAAGCTTTACAGCCGCGGCTTTTCAAAATATGGCGTTAAGTTTAAGCAAGATTTAGCTGACGGTAAAATCAGCTACAATATGACTGACAAAGACGGTAATCAGGTTGACTTTGATTTCTTTGAAAGTCTTTAAGCGTATATAATTTATCTTATATAATTAATTACATATTTAAAGAGGTTTGGGATATGACAGATTTTTTCTACAATCTAACATCGGGTGAAGCTGCCGTGCTTACTTGGCAGGGCGTACTTGAAACTGTGCTTGTTTCGGCACTTATCGGTTTCATTATCAGTCTTGTATATATGTTTACCCACAAAAAAGAGGGTTACAGTCAAGCATTTTGCGTTTCACTCATTCTTTTAGCCCCGATAGTAGGTATGGTTATTCTTGTTATCGGCAATAATGTTGCTACTGCATTCAGCCTTGCAGGTGCGTTTGCACTCGTTCGTTTCCGTAGTGCACCCGGCGACCCAAAGGATATCGCATTTGTATTTATGAGCGTAACAATGGGTCTTACCTGCGGTCTTGGTTATTGGCTTTGGGCAGCATTCGCAACACTTCTTCTTTGCGCAATTATTCTTATTCTTCATTTTACAAATTATGCCGGTAAAAAAGGCAAAAGATTTAACCTCAGAATTACAGTGCCGGAGAGTTTGAATTATGTAGGCGCATTTGACGAAACTCTTGCGAAGTATTGCAAATCGTCAAAAATGACAAAGGTTAAGAGCGTTGACTTCGGTGCTCTTTTTGAACTCACTTTCAGCATTGATATGAAAGATGAAAAACAAATTCGCCAAATGATAGACGATTTAAGAGTTATGAACGGTAACTTGAAAATTATGGTATCCGAGCCTGAAAGTGCAAGGAGCTTCCATTTCCAGTAAAAAGAAGAACGAATGAGGGAACACGGCTTTTGGTGTGTTCCCTTAAATCATTTTATTAAAGAATCAAATATTATCAAAATGTTGTGTAATAATTAATCGTGACGCTATATATAGGGGTTGTGGCAAATGAATTTAAAAAAAGCGATGGTAATAATTTTGGCAGCGGGGATGATAGGCGCATCGTTTGCCGCTTGCTCGCAGGACGCAAATAACGAGGTGCAGGAAGCGGCGGCTACAAGCACTACTGTTACGGTGGGGGAGCAAAGTGAAGAAACGCCTCAGCCGCAAACTGAAATTGTGTCACAGGTTGTTACCGATAAAAACGGAGAAACAACCGTTGTAACTCAAGTTGTTACAAAGAAAACGGACAGCACAAAAACTGCTTATTCAAACAAAGCTCAGGCGACTGATTCAGCAAAAAGCGGCAAGAATGCGTCAGCAACAAAGAGTGCAAAGAATAGTACATCTTCCGGTTCGGGTAACGCAAAAGGCAAAAAGTCTGCGAATGCAACAACTGCAAAAAGCGGTGCAATCGCGACCACTAAGGCTTTGGCAAATGGTGAGAACACAGCGGCAAAAGCCAGCGGTAATGAAACGACAAAAACTGTTGCTCAAGTATCAAATGCCAATACAACAAAATCTGCAAATAATTCTTCAAACGGTAAAGAAACAACAAAGTCGGTCACTAAAACTCCGAGCGGTAACGAAACGACTAAATCGGTTACCAAAGCTTCAGGCGGCAATGAAACAACAAAGGCAACCACAACAAAACCTTCAACTACGAAAGAGCCTGAAACAAGCGAAGCAAAAGAAACGGTTATTACACTTCAAAGCAACGGTAAGGCAAGTTGCCAAAGCGAAAAAGTAAGCACTAATTCTTCCGGCTACGGCACAGTTACCATTAATTCACCGGGCGATTATATTATTAAGTCGGATGTTGATGTTTGGCACGGTCAAATTATAGTTAAACTGAAAAACACGGAAAATGCGGACATCAGGCTCGAAAATGTAAATATCGCAACCCAAAATGCAAATGCAATTCAAATTATTGATACAAGCATTGACAGTAACAGAAGCTTTATTGAAGCAGATGTATCATCGGGTACTGCAGGTGCGGGTGATACCGACAATACGCTTCAAGACGCTATGAAAGAAGTTGCAAAACAGCCGAAAGCTCCAAATGTAAGTCTTTCATTCCCAACGGGCACTTCATCAAGCTTTTCTACTGTTTCAAATAATATTTCGGGTGTGCTTTATAACGAATCAAAGCTCACAATCAAAGGTAACGGCAAAGTTACATTTGAATCGAAGAAAAACAGAAATAATGCAATAGCGTCAACAAAAAGCGTATCGTTTAAAAATGTTGACGCAACGCTTATAACACCTGCAAATGAATCAACGAGCGCACTTTCTTGTGCAAGGGGTATTTTCTGCTATTCAAAAGTTAATGTCGAAAGCGGAAGCCTTACAATCAAATCAAACGGCGACGGAATAAGATGCGAGGAATTTAATTCGGCTGACGGCACAACAAATATTAAATCGTCGGCGAGTGACGGTATTGATGCCGATGACGCTATCATTATTACAGGCGGTAAAGTGACTGTTGAAGCACTTCAAAAATCGTGCCTTAAAGTAAGACGAGTTAATAACCAGGAAAAGCTCAACGAGGGCAAAACGAGTGTTAAAGCCGATGACGGAGTTAATAAGCCTGACCACACATTTAAAATTGACGGTGGAACAGTAGTTGCAATGGGTAAAAATATTACAACTTTAAAATCTGTTAAGTCAAATCAAATCACATCAAATCAAGCTTCGATAGTTTGCAAGAGCGTTAAGGCAAAGGGCGGCGAAGAAGCTAAAAAGGCAATCGCTTTTTCAATAAAAGGAAGCGGTGTCAATGTATCTTCAGGCGCAAAATGTATCAAGTATTTATATTCATCATCGAGTGTTGACAGCATTAAAGAATATACTGTTTCATCAAGCGGTTACAGCAGTGAAAAGGTAGTGTTTACGGGCAAAGCCGGTGTTGCAAAAATCACTGCGGCGGTTTAATGAATAGGGGGTAAATTATGAAAAAGAGCGTGAAAAAAGTTTTTGCAATATTTCTTGCACTCGTTATTGTTTCAACTTCTTTAGTTGCAGTGCCGAGTATTGCTTTAGCTTCTGAAGATGCGGTAACGGTTGAAAATTCATGTATTGATATTTGGGCTGACCCACAAGGCGTATTAAGTCAAAATGCAATAACAAATTTTAATTCCGGCAACAAGCTTGCTTCCTTGGGTGGTATTAAGCCTTATAAAAGGAGCTCGAGCTCCGGTTCATCGTCAATTATCGGCGGCAGCTCGGCGGCTAATTATTATCTTTTCCTGCCGTCAAATGCAGATTTGTCCGCATTAAAGTTTTGGTTTGACGGTACTGCTTCAATCGACGGTAAGGAAATTACTTCGGGTGAACCTACCGACGCACTTGCAGAAATTAACGAGGGCGGAGTTGCCAAAAAATATACTTTCACTCTCGGTTCTAATTCTTATGATGTTACTGCACTTAAAAGCGGCGAAGTAGGAACAATTTATATTGACACTCAGTCGGGTTCACTTTCTGCTATTAACGGCAGCAGTGACAAGAGCGTCAGTGAATCGGGTTCTATTATGGTAGTAAATCCTGACGGTACGGTTGATTACAATGGCGTTATGGACAAGATGTCGGGCCGTGGCAACGGTACTTGGAGCACAGACCTTAAAAAGCCATATAATGTTAAGCTTAACAAGTCAACCTCTCTTTTAGGTATGGCTTCAGCAAAAAAATGGTGTCTTCTTGCAAACGCAATGGATAATTCACTTATTAAGGACGAACTCACTTATGACTTTGCCGATTATATCGGAATAAAATATCAGCCTCATTCAAAACCGGTTGACCTTTATGTTAACGGTCAATATATCGGTGCATATAACCTTGCGGAAAAGGTTGAAATTAAATCAAACAGACTTGATATCTCTGATGCGTATGAAAATTTAGAAATTGCAAACGGTACTGTTGATTCAACTACCGGCGCAACAACTCCGGCCGATTTAAGTAATACCACGGTAAACACGGCGAACGCACCTACAATTTCAAAATATACAGGCCATACTGTCGGCGCTTACAGATATTCAACTCTTAACGACCCGAGTGATTACACGGGCGGATATCTTTACGAACTTGAAATAAGCAATCGTTGGGTAACTGAAAACGCAGGTTTTTGCGCATATAACCGTCAAGGTTGGGTCCTCAAAAACTGCGACTATGCAAGCCAAAATATGGTAAAGTACAGTTACGATTTGCTTTATGCTCTCGGTTCTTCCGTTTATAACGGCGGTGTTGTGCCGAGTAAATCAACAACTACGAACTGTTCAGGACTTTCAAATATTACACTTGCTTACGGTTCAAAGAGCATCACAAACCCTGCTCCTGCAACTCAGTATCAGGGCAAAAAGTGGAGCGACCTTCTTGATGCCGATTCAGCTGTAATTTATTATTGGACTCAAGAGTTCTTTAAAAATATGGACTCATCCGTTTCTTCAACATATTTTTATAAAGATTCCGATTCTGTTAACTCAAAGCTTTATGCAGGACCTATGTGGGATATGGATAACTCACTCGGTGCTGACAGAAGCGGCGAAAGATGGGGCAAGAGCTGGACTTCTTCTGACGGTTGGTTTACTAAAAGTTCAAGAATTTACCGCTGGAGATGTGATGACAGTTCAACATCTTATTCAAAAGATACAGAATCGCCGTTAAGCTTTTACGGTGCACTTGCAACTAATTGCAGTGATTTTTGGCAGATGGCTGAAAAGAGTTGGTACACAACCATTACTCCTGCCGTTAATGTTCTTCTCGGTAAAACAGTTGACAAAACAGGCAAGCTTCTCTCAATTAACGAGTATGTTGATAAGGTTGCAAAAAGCGGTTATATGAACAATATCCGTTACGATATCAATTCAAGCAAGTATGATGCGGATAATTATAAAACTATCTTTAACAACTGGGTAAGCGAAAGACAGACTTGGATAAATTCGCAAATCAGCAAAACAGATTTATCCAGCGCAAATGTAAGCGTTATCAACAACCAAATTTACACAGGTACTGAACTTAAACCTGAACCGAGCGTTGAACTTTTTGTAACAGGTCAGGGAAGCAATGTGCTTGAAAAGGGTGTTGACTACACATTAAGCTATGAAAATAATGTTAATGTTGGTACTGCTCAGGTAACAATTACAGGTGACGGCATTTACAGCGGCAGTGTAACAAAAACTTTCAAAATTATTCCTGCCGAAATTAATTCAACTTATACTGTTTCAATTAACGAAAATGCATATAAAAATACAGAACTTAAATCAACTGTTACCAATAACCTTACAGGCAAGGAACTCACTTCTTCCATTACATATCAGTGGAATAAGAATGGCGCACCTATTGACGGTGCAACCGAATCGACTTATGTAACAACCGAAGCAGACGCAGGCTCAACTATCACTCTTACAGTTACGGGCGACGGCACCAACGCTACAGGCTCGGTAACATCTAACGAGTGTACTGTATTAGAGGGCGAAAAGCCTGAAACTATGACAAAATCTATTGCCGCTTGGGACTATGACTTCACCGCTAACGAAGCAGGACTTGCAGGCGATACCGACAATTCATACCTTGCAACAAGCGGTCTTAACCAAAGCACATCTAAGCTTTATGCAAGCGTAAATGCTAAGGACAGTGCTAAAATCAAATGGTCGGGCACAGCAGATTTGTATAAGAACGACAGCACAACTTTAGCTTCCGACCAATCTCCTATTATGGGCACATCAAAGTCGGACGCTCTTGCTTGGGGCGAATATCCTTATTTTGAAACCGTAATTTCAACTGCGGGATATGAAAATATTAAGTTTAGCGCAAAACTCGGCACAACAAAGAAAGGCCCGAGCAACTGGAAACTTCAATACAGTCTTGACGGCACGGCATATACCGATATTGCAAACACCGATTATGCTATCACTGCAAACAAGACTATGCAGCAGGCATTTGACAATGTTACATTGCCTGATAAGTGCAACAATCAAAAGACTGTTTATATAAGAATGGTTGTTTCAAAGGATATTGCGTTTAACGGTGTAAATACAATCGTAGGTCAGGTGAGCGGTGACGCATCCGTTAATAATATTAAGATTACGGGTAATTCACTCAGCGTTATCACTTCTCTGTATGAGCCGACTGTTACAGCAACCGATAACGGTATTGTTTATAACGATAATCAGGTGACAATTACCGACAATAACGGCGGCGCAGATGTTTACTATACAATTAATGACGGCGAACCTACTCTTTATACAGGCGCATTTTACGCTTTTAACTCTAAAACTGCAAAACTTGGCGACACTGTAACAATCAAGTCGTGGGCAAGTTTTAACGATATTAAGAGTGAAATTGTTACAAAAACAGTTACTTTCGGCGGTACAAATATCAACTCTTTTGTTTATGACGATTTCAGCCAAGATGTTCTTTTAGGCTCGGTTGAGTCAAGCGGCGGCGTTTACGGTCAAAGCGGTAAAATGAGCGCTTGGTCAGATGAGTACAGCCAATATGTTCCTCTTTGGAACGATAAAAACAAGTCGTTCACCGTTGCACCGGACGACGGCGCAAAATGGAGTGAAAACTCCGGCTTTACTTATAAGATTTCAACAGCAGGTTTTTACAATATCAACTTCACCTGTAAGGCATACACAACAAATCAGGGTCCTAACAGTATTACACTTCAATACAGTTTGAACGGCGAAACATATTATAATGTTAAGAGTGATGTTGTGCTTCCTGCAAACGGCGCACTTGAAGAAGTATTTTTAAATACAACTCTCCCTGAGGCTTGCGCTAACCAAAAAGTTGTTTACATTCGTCTTGCAACTACGGAAAATCTTACTCACTCGGGCGATAAGCTTCATTCAAATGCATCAAAGGGTAACCTTTATGTAAACGATGTTATTATTGCCGGTGATGATAACGGCGACTACAAAATGCCTTATACAAACAAGTCGACTTCATACTTTGGCGCAAAAGGTGTTATCGAATATATCAGCCCTGACAATGCACAGATGAATTATGCGGTTATGGACAAAGACGGCAAGGTCGTTCTTTCCGGTTCTTATCCGCAGGGTGGCATTAAGATTTCTGACGCACAAGGTTTTGACAAAACAGTAAGAGAGCCTTATAATGTAGTAGTTTGGGTTGCGGAAGATGAAGATACTTCACTCGTTAACTCTCAAACTTTCTACTATAAGGGCGATACTGTTACCGAGTTTAACTACAATTCAACTTCAAGACCTATTACAAGCTATATTGACGCTAATTTAACAACACTTAAAAACACAGGCGGTGCAAACGAGGGTATACTTATGATGTGCCCGAGCGGTAATCTCGGCTCTCCTACAACTCTCAGCTATACAGATTCTTACGGTGTAAAGGTATCTTATTCTGACACAAATAAGTTTAACGCTACTAAGGACCTTAATAACCCAGCTAAAAACGGCTTCTGGCTTTTCGGCATTTCAACAAAGGGTTATAAAAATCTTACCCTTTCACTTGAACAGCTCAGTTCAAACAAAGGTCCTCGTGACTGGGGTCTTGCATACAGTACAGACGCAATAACTTTCCACTATATTGACAATTCCAATGTAAGAACCATAAGTAACGATTCCTCCGACAGCACAGTAGAAACTTATTCTAACTTTGTTCTTCCTGAAGCTTGTAATGATCAAAAAACGCTCTATATTAAGGTATTTATCAATGGTGGCGAAACGGTTGACGGCACAGAGCTTGACGATGCTTCACTTACTAAGGGCAACACAGGTCTTAACAAGTTTGAAATTACAGGTACTCCGGTTACTGTTGATTACACAATCAATACCGCCGTTCTTGAAAACAAGGATATGACAAGCGGCAGCATTTCTTATTCAAATGTTGATGTTTATGTTGACGGTATTAAAAAGGCAACAAGCGATTCAAACGGCTTGGCTACGGTTGCACTTGCTCAAAACAGCACTCACACCCTTACATTCAAGGGCGACGGCGTTATTGAAAGAAGTGTAAGCGTAACAGCAGACACAAGCGATTCAAAGCTTAATGTACCTCTTGTTGTATTTGATGCGGACAATAACGGTATTATTAACGCTAAGGACTTTGCGATAGTTAATAAAGAAGAAAAATATGCTAAGTCGAAGCAATATTTCAAAAACTTTATTAATGTTGAAGCAAACGGCTTTGAATACAAATAATAAACTTAACTGAAAGGAAACGGTATGAAAAAGAAAATAATTTCAATATTTCTCGCTTTGATAATTGTGATAGGAAGTCTTACTGTTTCCTTTGTGGCTTTTGCAAGTTCAAGAACACTGATACTCGGCACCAAAATTACAAGCGCTATTGACGGCGAAGATGATTTGTGCAGGTTTATTTTTACTCCGTCTCAGTCGGGTACTTATTCGTTTTTGTCGTATAATGTTCCGGCGAGCGAAGCGTACCTTTTTGTAAGGGAAAATGAAGACGGTACAAACCAAAAGGTTTATAAACAGCTTGCTTATTCAAACAGCGACCCAAATTATAAAGAAAACGATCACAATCAGCTTCAGTTTTGCCTTACATATCATCTTGAAAAGGGTATCAAGTATTATTTTGACGCGGGTTGGTATTTGTCGGACAGCAGAACGAGCGGCAATTTTACCGTAATGCTTAGGTGCGATGTTTACGACAGTGAAGTTGAAACTTTAACGGTTTTTAATGACACAAAACTGAGTATCTACAGCGACGGCGAATGGCAAACGGACGCAAACGGGGAAAGGTATTTTTATTATAATATTTCAAAAATCATTTCTAATTTGAGCGTAACCGTTACTTATGCCGACGGCAGAAGCGTAACTTCTGTAGGTGAAGACAATGTTGACGGATATAAAATTGACTATAAGCAAAATCAGGCGTTTGTTCATTGGTATCCGAAAACAAGTCCCGATTACAAGGGTAATATACTTACTGTTTCCGTTTTGGGCAAAAGCGTTGATATTGAAATTGAGATTGAGCCTAATTCAATGAATCTTGTAAAGGGCAAGGTTATTGATATGCACGGCAGTGCGGTAGAAAATGCAAAAATTAAGCACAACGGTACTGTTTTGACTTCAACTGATATAAACGGAGAATTTTGGTTTTATTCAAATTCTTCCGTTTTGGAATACTCCGTCAGTGCCGATAATGCGATTGAGCGTGAATTCACAATGCTTATTTCAGCCGATGATAAGAAAAACGATTACAGGGCTTTGCCTATAGAAATTTGCACTGTCGATTTAAACGGCGACGGTTTTGTTAACGCAAAAGATTATGCGCTGATGAAAAAATCATTAAAAAGCGAAGAATTCGAAAAAGCGTTTTTGTTGTATAAAAAGTGCATCAACTTTTCAAAAACAAACTATCCAAAATTGACTTTGGGTAGCCAATAAGATAAAATAGAGTTGTTCGGTTTTGCCGTGCAACTCTTTTTTGTTATATGAATAATTCTTTACTAAATCTTTATTTTTTCTTTCACCCGCTTTTGATATGTTTTGGTTTAATATAATCATCGGATGGGTAATAAATTTTAACGGAGAATAGATATGCAAAATGTACTTGTTTGCGACGATGACGAGGCTATTCTCGAATCGCTTCGCATTTATCTTGATAACGCAGGTTTTAATGTGATTACAGCCGTTGACGGTCAGGACGCACTTGAAAAAATTCAAAATGATGAGGTTCACTGCGTTGTGCTCGACATTATGATGCCACGCCTTGACGGACTTAAAGCAACGCTGAAGATTAGGGAAAAGTATAATTTTCCTATCATTCTTCTTTCGGCAAAGAGCGAGGATACGGACAAAATTACAGGTCTTGGTTTCGGCGCCGACGACTATGTAACAAAGCCGTTTAACCCGCTTGAACTCGTTGCGAGAGTTAAGTCGCAAATCAGACGATATGTCAACCTCGGCAGTATGGTTCAAACTCTGAGCCAGCTTGTGACGGGCGGTTTGGTGCTTGATACCGACGCTAAAACCCTTTCGGTAGACGGCGAAAATGTTAAGGTTACCCCTATTGAATATAAGATTATGGAATATCTTATGACGAATATGGGCAGGGTGCTTTCCTCCTCTCAAATTTATGAGGCGGTGTGGAACGAACCGAGTTTTACAAGTGAAAAAACAGTTACCGTGCATATCCGTAATATCCGTGAAAAAATTGAAATTAATCCAAAAGATCCGAAATATATAAAGGTGGTGTACGGTCTTGGATACAAATGTGAAAAAATTTAAGTATTCTTATTTAAACAAGGTTTTATGCATTTTTCTGGCGTTTGTTATGGGTGTGTCGTCAATTATGCTCACTATAGGTATAGTGCTTACTCAAATCAGCGTTTACCAAAACGGCAAGGTGACAAATTATACCGATATGGAAGATGTCCGTTGGAAATTGAGCATGGGACTCAGAGAAGGCGTAAATGACGCTCATAAGGATAAAGACAAGCTTGAAACAATACTTGAAGAAAAGAAAAAATCGGCTTGCGACGATATTGAAAATCAAATTATAAGCCAGATTAATCTTAACTACAGTGGTAATGAAAACGACTATTTGACATATGTAACTGCCGACAGTGAATATTCAAGTGATATTAATGTCAAAGGCATATATTACAATTATGGAAATTTTTATTATTATCTCACTTCCGATTCAAATATAACAATCAAAAATTATGAAAAAACTCTTAGAAATGATATTGAAAAAAGCTATGACCGATTTGTTTTAAATGCTCTTAATGACTATAATAAAAATTATGACGAGCAGTCGGAATATTTTCAAAACGGCTTAATGTACCGTGTTGAAAAGAACGGCAAGGTTGTTTACAAAACTACCGATTTAACACCCGATGAAATTATGGCTAAGGCTGACAGCTTTAAGATTGAAAACGGTGTGGCAAGTGCCGGTAATTCAGGTATTTCAAAAGAAACGCTTGATTATATTATGACTTCAGATGGTGTTGCTGATTTTAAAGCCAAAGACTACAAACTTTATGCCTATATCGACACTAAAAATAATAACCCAAATGCGCATAATGATTATGAAGTGACTCGTCAGTTTTGCTTTATGTCAAACGATATAGACAATATGAAAATGATTGTTATTCCTACTACCGTAGTTTTGCTTCTCGCTTCAATTATACTTGCATTCTATTATTTCAAGATTACCGGCAGGTATGAAGATAACAGTTTTGCAAAGCTTGCGTTTGTTGACTATATTCCGTTTGAACTCCAGCTTGGTATAGTCGGCGGCTCAGGTTTTGGGCTTGGTATGCTTTTCTTCACCTTGTGTGACGAACTGGATAGCTTTTCAATGCTTGCGTGGATACTTGTGGGCATAATCGCAGTCTGCTGGATGCTTCTGTTTGAAATTTGCTGTTCTGTTTCAAGGTACTCAAAGAGCGGCAAGAAGTTTTATAAGCATCTGCTCCTTTACTGGCTCGGTTTTGCGATTTATCATATTTTTAGATTTATTGTTAAGCTTATTGTTAAATTCTTTAAGGCTTGGCATAAGTTTAACAAAAAGCTTTTCGGCTCATTTAAGCTTTATGCATACAAGCCAAAATCTTTTGTGCGAAATGTAATTTTGCTTTCGCTTGCATTTTTCGCAGGCAATATCGGCTTGATGATGCTTATTGTACTTTTCTTTGCGGTGGATATTCCTGTTTTCGGCTTTATCTTTATCGTTCTTGATATGGTTGCAAACACTTTGGCACTTAGAAAAGTTTGCCTCTATTTCAAATCTCTTGACGAAATTATTTATTGTGCCTCTGTTCACCAAGATTACGCAAAGGATATTGACTCGCTTCCCGAATCACTCAAAATTCTTGCAAACAGTATGAAGTATACTAATGCAGAACTTCAAAATGCAATCAATAAGGCGGTTAAGGACGAGCGACTTCGTGCGGAACTTATTACAAATGTTTCCCACGATTTAAAAACTCCGCTCACTTCAATAATTACTTATGTTGACTTGCTTAAAAACTGCGATATCAACGACCCAAAGGCAAACGAATATATCGCCGTTCTTGATGAAAAGGGTGCTAAGCTTAAAAGACTTATTGACGATTTGATTGAAGCGTCAAAGGTTACAAGCGGTAATGTCAGCGTTAACCTTGCGCCTATGAATTTGTCGGAACTTTGTTTGCAGTCAACTGTTGATGTTCAGTCTGATTTTGAAAAAAATAATCTTAATCTTGTCGTTAAGCAGGGTGAAAAGCCTGTTATGGTTACGGCTGACGGAGCTAAAACATTCAGGGTTATTGAAAATCTGCTTTCAAATGCACGCAAATACAGTGCCCGCGGCTCTCGCGTTTATGTCAGTGTTTATGAGGAAAACGGTCAGGGCGTTTTTGAAATTAAAAATATTTCCGCCGAGGAACTCAATATTACTCCGGATGAACTTACAGAGCGGTTTGTTCGCGGCGATAAATCTCGCGGCAAGGCAGAGGGCAACGGTTTGGGTCTTTCAATCGCTAAGGAACTTTGCAAGGTTCAAAACGGAACGCTCGCTCTTTCAATCGACGGCGATTTGTTTAAAGCAAAAGTATCATTCCCCCCTTGCAAATAAATAAAATAGAAAAACGGTTCGGAATTTCCGAATCGTTTTTTCGTATAATTATTTATTATCAATCATAATAATATCTTTTTTCCATGTGGCAAGAGGGTGGAAGCATTTGAAGTTTTCAATTTTTAAATTCTTTGTATGTCTGCTCCAAATTGCATATGACGGAAGATTTCTAAATCTCCAACCCTCCGGATATTCTTTGGCATATTCGGGGATAAATCTACGCTTGTCAACCGTTTCTTCACAAGTAAAATAGTCAAGCGCGATGTTTTTTAGGTTTACATTGTTAACCCTTTTGGTTATACCAAATTGTTTATAACCTGCAATAATAATCGGCAGTTCAACATTCTTTGCTGTCACATTGCTTATTGTAATATCGTTTATTTCACTTAGCATATTAAACCTAAATGCGCCCGCGTCACTGCCTTTTAATGCCTTTTGACCAAACTCAATGGCGTTTGCACTTTGGCTGTTAACCTTAGCGGCACGGTTGCGGTTGCCAAGTCGGATAAAGATAGGGCAGGTGCAGCGGTCCATAGTTATATTTTCAATATTTACATTGCTGAGCACCGTCCCGTCGCACGCTTCAAGCGAAATGCCGGAAACACTGCCCGGGTAAACATCAGTCATAAACAGCTTGCAGTCGGATATATCAATATCGCTTATGTCGTATGTAGTTTCGGTGCCGACTTTAATTGCATTAGTTCTGCTGATTATTTCACAGTCTTTAATAACAATATTCTTCATAGCACCGGTGTTGCCGAGCCATGACGCATTTTTGATAACAATGCCGTCGTCGGCAGTAGAGATAAAGCAGTGAGAAATATTAACATTACTTGTGCCTGCAATGTCAATACCGTCCGCATTTGCAACATTGCGGTTGTTGTTAATCACAAAATTATGAATGTTTACGCTTGTGCAGTTTACAAGTTTAAAAGTCCAGTAAGCGCTGTTTTCAATAATAAAATTGTCAACGCTTATGTTTTTGCAGTTTTTAAAACAGATAGGTCCACCGTATTTGCTTGGGTGAGCAAAACGAAGCTGACTTCTGTAATCTCTCCTCATTTCAATAACATCAATATATTTCGGCGGGGTGGTGTTGTTTTCAGCCGCAACCGGTTCAAAGCCGAAAAGGTGACCGTTGCCCTTAATTTTTCCGCCGCCTGTTAAAGCAATATTTTCGCAGTTTTCGGCGTATAAAATAGCTTTGTGCTTTTCATACCCTTTGCCCGATTCGTTTGAAATGAGCGAGGAATTTTTTGTTATAAAAAGAGTTACACCGCTTTTCATTTCAACGGTGGTGGTAACATAATCTCCGCCGTCAATAATAACCGTGCTGCCTATTTTAGCCGCGTCTTCAATAGCTTTGTTAATAAACGGCGCATTGTCACTGTTTTGAATATCGGCACCGTATTCTCTTATATCTATCGTATTTTTCCTCGGCTTGTATTGCCTTTTTATATAATTTTCTTCAGGGTAGTAAGACGAAAAGTCATACTTTCTTACTTCTTTATACGCTTCCCCCTCGGTTACTCTTAAATCTTTTCCGAAAAAAAGCGTTTTAAGTTTGTCAACACTGTTCCTCTTTTTCTTTTGCATAGCCTATACCTCTTTTTAAAAAACTGTATACACAAATACAATTATATCAAAAAAATAATTTAATGTAAATACTACAATTTATTAATATTTAGGTGTATAATTAAGATAAGGGATAGGTTACGATTTTTTACAAATTTTTTCCTACACCCTTAATGCAAATCACACAGGAGGTACAATTTATGATTAACATTACAGCAAGAGGCTTTGAACTTAAACAAGGTACAAAAGACGGTATAGATAAGGAGCTTAAAAGAATTGAAAAAATGCTCCCTGATTCAGCAGAATTTGATGTAACACTTGCCAAGAAAAAGGATGGCTACAAGTGCGATATAACAGTAGTAAATGTTGGCTCGTTTATCAGAGGTGAGGCTCAGGCAGACAGGATAGAGCCTGTTGTCGATATGGCTGTTGACGACCTTAAAAGGAAGCTCAGAAAGCTTAAAACTTTCCTCGTTGACAAAAAGAGAAAGGGCGGAATCGACGAAATTGCAAACGCAGTTGCACCGCTTGACGACATTACGATGGATGACTTTGACCAATTTGACGCATCGAGCGTTGACATTAAGAGGAAAAAGACTATTGCGCCGAATATGATGACGGATGATGAAGCTATCGTTCAGATGGAAATGCTCGGTCACAGCTTTTTCGTTTACCTCGGTCTTGACGGCGAAACAAAGATTATTTATAAAAGAGAAAAGGGTTACGGTCTTTTGATTTGTGAGTAAAGCTTGTCAGGGCTTCCCCTTGAGGGGAAGGCTATGTGGCAATGCAACCGTAACTTTACATTAAGAAACCGTAAATATATTGAATAAAAGGTACTTCTTTGGTATGATGATTATAGAAATCAACCAAGGAGGTGCCTTATGAATTTCAGTGAAAATTTAAGCAGATTAAGAAAAGAAAAAGGCATAAAACAGGAAGCGCTTGCAAACGATATGAAGGTGTCGCGCCAAACTGTTTCAAAATGGGAAAACGGCACGGCTATGCCCGACCTTAAAAAGCTTACCGCCCTTGCAGAATATTTTGGCATTACAATGGATGAACTTTTGGGCTTCACTTCGTCAAACGGTGAAAAAAGTGAGGACATAAACGATTATACAAAAGCATATGTTAACGAACTTGTTTCGCTTGAAAATGCCGAAAGCAACAGAAAGATTGATGAGATAAAAGGCAAGTGGAAAACGAGCGTAATTATTCTTTCAATTATTTTAGTTTTTACAACTATTGTGGCTCTCGACGCTTCAAAAAAGGTTGACGATTTGCAAGATGAGGTTAACGATATCAGTATGGCGCCGTCAATAATAACCGATGACAGCAGTGACGATTCAAGCGACATTTCAAACGATGCAAGTTATGAAGTGTTAAGCGCCGATGAAAAAGAGCCGTGGCTTATAAATGTTCGTTTTACCTATGCGCCGCAAACTTATACAAATTCGCTAAAGGTTACGCTCAACATAACCGATAAATCAGGAAAGTCAAAGCAGCTTGATTATGAAAATAAGAACGGAAAATTTATACTCGACACTCAAATTAACGCAGCTGAAAATGTCACATATACACTTATTGCCAAGGATGACAGTACGACATCATCAGTTGATTTAGAGCCTGATTTTACAGATGATTATTTTGACCTTGATTTTGAAAGCGTCACTACTAACACTAAGTTTACGGGCGATAAATTTGTGTACAGAAGCTCAGATTTTTCACCGAGCTTCAATATTGAAACGAAAAATAAATTGAAATCGGGCGAAATATCGTTTGCGTTGGAAAACAGAAAATCGTTTTTTACTAAAAAATGCAAAATTTCAACCGATGAAGATAATCAAACCACATTTGTTTTTGATGATTTTGAAGTTGATTTAGGTAAAGATTATCCAAATACAAATATTTTGAATATTACATATACCGTAATTGATGAAAACGGTATAAGGTACAGCGCTGTTTTAAGTGGTGAACTCAGTGACTACGATACAAGCTTCAGCGTGAGTAAAAAATCAGTTTCATTTCCAAACGGCAAAACAATTTCAACCGATTTGTATTGGTGATTTGCTTTGTTGAATGTTTCGTTTTTGTATGGTATAATAAATATTAAGGCGTCGAGGATGCCGACCGCTACAAAAAGCAAATACCGTAGCGGCTAACACCGTTAGCCGAAAACATAAAATTTAAGGGAAATAGTGTGAAAAATCACACTATTCCGATTATATTGCCCTCAAAATTTGCCTGCGGCATAATTTTGAGATGGCTAAATTCCCACTATACGCCTTGTCCGGCTACAGAGAGGCGTGTGGATGATTTTTAATGGACTATTTGTAGTCGGAAAGGCTATGGGAATTATTATGGAAATCAGTAAAAATATAAAATACATAGGCGCAAGCACGCATGAGCTTGACCTTTTTGAAGGTCAATACATTGTGCCAAACGGTATGGCATACAATTCTTATTTGATTGATGATGAAAAAATCGCAATTATGGACACGGTTGACAAGATTGTTACCGAGCAGTGGCTTGAAAATTTAAAAGCCGAGCTCGACGAAAAAGTGCCTGCGTATCTTATCGTTTCTCATTTAGAGCCTGACCATTCGGCAAATATAAATACGCTTCTTGAGATGTATCCGTCAATCACACTTGTTTGCACTGCAAAGGCAAAAACTATGCTCCCTCAGTTTGGCATTGAGTTCGAAAATGTCATGGCAGTTAAAGAGGGTGACGAGCTTTCACTCGGTGAGCATACACTCAAATTTATCCTCGCTCCGATGGTTCACTGGCCGGAGGTTATGGTTAGTTATGAAAAAACGAAAAAAGTCCTTTTCTCCGCCGACGCTTTCGGTAAATTCGGTGCGCTTGACGCGGACGAAGCTTGGAACTGCGAGGCAAGAAGATACTATTTCAACATTGTCGGCAAATACGGTTTGCCTGTGTCAAATCTTCTTAAAAAAGCGAGTGTGCTTGATATTAATACTATTTGCCCGCTTCACGGTCCCGTTCTTAGAGATACAATTAATGAAGTTTTAAAGCTTTACACAACTTGGTCGTCATACGAAGCAGAGGACGACGGTGTGTTTATTGCATACGCGTCAATGCACGGCAATACAAAAGAAGCTGCGGAAATTTTCAAGAAAATTCTTGAAGAAAATGGCAATAAAAAAGTTGCAATCGCCGACCTTTCAAGGAGCGATATGGCAGAATGTGTTGAAGACGCATTTAGGTACAGCACTCTTGTATGTATGGCACCGAGCTATGACGGCGGCGTTTTTGCACCTATGAGAGATTTTATCAGTCATTTAAAATCAAAGCTTTACCAAAATCGTAAAGTTGCGCTTATTGAAAATGCGTCTTGGGCACCGAGTGCAGTAAAAGCAATGAAAGCCGAGTTTGAACAGATGAAAAATATCACCTTGGTTGAAAATACCGTTACGATTAAAACAACCGTAAAGGATGAAGATGTTAAAGCGCTTGAATCTTTGGCTGAGGAAGTTTTATAGTTTGGCGAGCGAACACAGTTCGCCCCTACGATTTGCTATATATAACAAAAACCATCTACTTTTCAGTAGATGGTTTTTTTATGTCGGCGTCACCTATTTTCCCGGGAGGCTGCCCTCCGAGTATTGTCAGCACAGAAGAGCTTAACTACCGTGTTCGGGATGGGAACGGGTGGACCCTCTTTGTAATCGACACCGACTGCAAGCAGTATATTAACACAACCGCATTTTATTGTCAACACTACTCGCCCATTTTTTTATAAAAGAAATAAATCAGCTTGCCGCAAAATGCTTCAATAAGCTTAAAATATTCATTTTTCGTAACTGTTCTGCCGTCAGGGGAAAAGCACATATTTTCATAAGTTACACTGTATTCCCTAACATTATATCCTGCGCCGAAGAAACCGTTTTTAATATAAAATTCACGGCGGCGGATGCGCTCGTCGTTATTGCTGCTGTTTTCGTCAAGCGCTTCAATATTAAGCACAAGTCGGCAGTTTGAAAACTGCTCTTTGATAAGGCTCAAAATCTTTGTGCCGATACCGTTGCCTCTTTCGCTCTCAGCCACGGCAAGGTAAAAGATAAACACAATGTCGTTATGCCAAACGGTGTAGGTTAAGCCTTTAAAATCTTCCCCATCAAGCACTGCCCAGAAAGTTACATTGCTGCCCTTTGCTTTTGCCATTAAAAGGTTAAAAGGCATACGCTCGGCAGGAGGAAAAGCAGAGTTATAAAGAGCCTTTGCTTTTTCTGTATATTTTTTGTTTTGTTTTAAATCTGCAAGTTTAAGCATTTAATCACCAAGATTATTATAGCATAAATAAAACAAAAAGCAATTACAGTTGCCCGAAGCTGCTTTTTGTAAAAACTTTCCCTATTCGCTTTTTTAAAGTTAATCTAATGCGCTTCATTAACTTGACTTAATAATAAAACACAAAGAAAAAATTATCAATACTTTGGAAACGAAACGACAATGAAAGTGACGAAATGAAAGTAAATGTATGATTTTGTCACAAAATAAAATTTAAACTAATTTATTGATTTAAGAAATAAAATATATTATACTACTTTATACATTATGTTTATAAAAGTTTGAGGAATTTAAAAAATATTAAATATAGTTATTTGTGACGACAGCGACACTAACGGAATAAGCGTTGCAAAGAAAATTCACAAGAAAAATTCTGCCACTAAAATCATTTTTATGACTGCATTTCTTGAAAATTACTATAATTATCTTGAAAAATTTAATAATCGCTATTGCCGTTCTTTCAAACGATGTAAAACTCAGCGATAATGAAATATGTTCGCTTTTTCAAGCCTTTTTAATACTGCGATTAATTCTTTACAAAATGGTGATAATACTGTTAATTTTGTTTGCAAAAAGGTGAACGAGAGTGTGATTTTCGCCTCATTTGATTTGCCGTCAAAAGTTAAGTGCGGCAAAACGGTTAAAGATATTGTTAAAAAATACGGTGGCAAAATCGATTGTTTTAAAAACGGCGGGCGAAAGATATTTGGTTAAATTATTCGTCTGATTATAAATATGCGGCGATATATTCATTTTTACTATTGACAAAGCAGTTTTGTTTTGTTATAATTCAGACAAAATACTTTAGAACTTAAAAGTGTTAAAGCTTTTAAGTGCTAAATTGACAAACAGATTGTTGCTACTATAATAGTGTATAAACGGAAGGTGAAAATTATGGATAATATGACTAACACAAATTTTAAAAGAAAACTCCCTGTACCTCAGGAAGTGAAAAAAGAAATGCCGCTTTCAAAGGAAGCTGAAGAAGTTAAGGCAAAAAGAGATGCCGAGATTGCTAAGGTTTTCAAAGGCGAAAGTGATAAATTTTTACTTATTATAGGTCCTTGTTCTGCCGACAGGCACGACGCTGTGCTCGACTACATCCATCGTCTTGCAGTAGTTCAAACCGATGTTGAGGATAAGATTCTTATCATTCCTCGTATTTACACAGGCAAGCCGAGAACTACGGGCGCAGGCTACAAGGGTATGCTTCATCAGCCTGACCCTGACAAGAAGCCTGATATGCTTGAGGGTATCAAAGCTATTCGATCACTTCATAAGGATGCTATTGAGCAAACTGGTTTAACTTGCGCAGATGAAATGCTTTACCCTGAAAATCACAGATATTTGTCCGACCTTCTCTCTTATGTTGCAGTCGGCGCAAGGTCTGTTGAAAATCAGGAGCACAGGCTTGTATCTTCAGGTCTTGATATCCCTGTAGGTATGAAGAACCCGACAAGCGGTGACCTTTCAATTATGCTTAATTCAATTAAAGCCGCTCAGGGCGACCATACTTTCCTTTACAGAGGTTGGGAAGTTGAATCAAAGGGTAACGAACTTGCTCATGCAATCCTCAGAGGCAGTGTAAGCAAGCATGGCAACAACCACGCAAACTACCATTATGAAGACCTTAGAAAGCTTTATGACGCATACTGCACCGGCGAATACAAGAACCCTGCAGTTATCGTTGATACCAACCATTCAAACTCAGGTAAAAAGTATCTTGAGCAGGTAAGAATTGCAAACGAAGTTCTTCACTCAATGCGCCACAGCAATGATATTAAGCAGATGGTTAAAGGTTTTATGGTTGAATCTTATATTGAAGACGGCAACCAAAAGGTTGAAGACGGCGTATATGGTAAGTCAATTACCGACCCTTGCCTCGGCTGGGAAAAGACAAAGGAAATGATTTATACAATCGCCGACCAGTTATAATATAATTAAATATAAAGATTTAAAGGTGTCGATTTTCGGCACCTTTAATTTTTATCTGCTTTACTATTTTTTCTATTTATGCTATTATAAAATCAGTGGTTTTATAATTTTTTTATGACTTTAGGGGGTAATGTTATTATGAAAGTGTTATTTATTATTCTTGCCGTTATTGTGCTTTCTATATTGATAACACTTATTCGTGCCGCTTTTTTCAAATCTAAGCCTGAAAAAGGGGAAGTGTTTGAAGAAGAAAATGTTGATTCAAAAAGGGCACAAAAGCATTTGTCACAGGCAATCGAGATTAAAACAATTTCACACGAAAATGAAGATGAAACCAATTGGGCGGAGTTTGACAAATTCCACGAATTTTTAAAAGAGGAATTTCCGCTTGTTCACAAAAATCTCAGCGTTGAAAATGTGTCAAAGGCAAGCTTGCTTTATTACTGGAGGGGAAGTGACGAAAGCCTTGACCCTATAGCTTTTTTGGCTCATCAAGATGTTGTGCCGATTAGTGAGGGTACTGAAAAAGACTGGAAATATCCTGCTTTTGACGGAGTTAATGACGGCGAATACATTTGGGGTCGTGGCGCTCTTGATATGAAAAATCATCTCATCTGTTTAATGGAAAGTGTGGAAACACTTCTTGAGGAGGGATATCAGCCAAAGCGCAGTGTTTACCTTTGCTTCGGTCATAACGAAGAAATTGTTTCGGGCGGCAATAACGGCGCAAGAGAGCTTGCAAAAACGCTTGAGGCAAGAGGAGTTCACCTTGACAGCGTTATTGACGAGGGCGGCGCAATGCTCCCTGCCAAAGTCAAAGGTATTCTTAATGCTAATTTGACAGGAATAGGCGTTGCCGAAAAAGGTTATGCCGATTTTAAAATTACGGTAAAAGCGAAAGGTGGTCACTCATCTCAGCCGCCAAAACATACGGCTTTGGGTATTCTTTCAAAGAAAGTTGAAAAGCTTGAAAATCATCAATTCAAAGCAAAAATTTTGCCTTTTGTTTATAATCTTTTTACAATGATAGGAAAACGAACATCATATCTCGGCAGAATTGTATTTTGCAATTTATGGCTTTTAAAGCCGATTCTTTTGCTTGTTATGAAAAATATACCGCCTGCGGCTTCAATGGTAAGAACTACTACTGCCATAACTATGAGCAGTGCTTCACCGGCGGCAAATGTATTGCCACAGCAAGCGAGCGTTACTGTCAATTTCAGAATTATGCCGGGTGAAACGATTGAGGATGTAAAAAAACATATTGAAAAATATATGGGCGGCGAAAATGTTGAAATAGAATTTATCAAGGGCAAAGAGCCGAGTATTGTTTCACCGACCGATACAAAAGCGTTTGAAACTTTGAAAAGGCTCTCGGTGTCGCTTGATGAAAAAAATATTGTTGCACCGTATCTTGTTATGGGCGGAACAGATGCGTATAACTATGAAAACGTTTGCTCGAATATTTACCGTTTTGCGCCTTTCACTGTTGATACCACACTGCTTTTAACCACCCATTCAACAAATGAGCGCATCCCTGTATCTCAGCTTACTCAGGGCATAGCCTTTTTTAAGCGCTATATAAAAATTATGACAAAGGAGTAAAATATGGACTTTAAAGAAGATTCTTTTATGGTTTTTATTGCGCTTGCGGTAGTTGCTTTTGTCGTGGCGCAGGCTGTGTTTTTTCTTGTTCGTGCAATCAAACGGGCAAAACAACTCGGTATTTCCAAAGAAACGATAAAAAACACGATTGTTTCGTCTTCTCTTTTTACAGTTGCCCCTGCAATAGGAATCGTAGCGACCGTTTTAACTCTTTCTGCCGGTTTGGGCTATGTTTTGCCGTGGATAAGGCTGACTGTTATAGGCAACATTTCATACGAAGTAACAGCCGCAACAAATGCAGTTGAAGCATTCGGACTCGTCGGCGGAATATCTCAGCCGATTGAAAACAAAGAAGTATTTGCAACTGTTGCTTGGGTTATGACTTTAGGCTCAATTATGCCGCTTGTACTCGTTCCGATTTTTTTGAAAAAAGTGCAAAGCAAAATGAATAAAGCAGTTTCCAAAAACAGCGCTCTTTCAAGCGTGCTCAGTGCCGCTGCTTTTATAGGTCTTATTTCCGCTTTTGTCGCAAGAGCGATTTCAGGCAAAGGCGACACTCATATTGTCGGTGACGGCGCAGGCGTGTTATCGATTACAGCTCTTTTATCCTCAATAATTTTAATGCTTATTATGCAAAAACTTTCAACGCTTAAAAAGATGAAATGGCTTGAAAGTTTTGCTATGCCTTTTGCAATGATAGGCGCTATGGGTATCGTTATGCTCTTGGCTCAGGTTTTACCGCCTGATATAGCATTTTTGGAATGGAGGGGTTAAGATGAACAGCAAATATATAAATAAAACTCATACATACGGCAAAATATGGATAGTTGTTACTCTTTGCCTATTTCTCAGTATTCCTGCGCTTATTTGCGTTCACCTCGGTGTTTTGCCAAAAATCAATATGATTGCAAAGGGGCTTTCAACAGTTGCACTTGTATTTTATCCGACTGCAGTGCTTGAAGTGTTGACATATTCTCCGCTTCTCGGCACGGGCGGAACATATCTCGGTTTTGTAACGGGAAATATTACCAATTTAAAACTTCCGGTGGCATTAAGCGCTATGGATAACGCAAAAGTTGACTCGACAAGCGAGGAAGGAGAGGTTATATCCACAATTTCTATAGCCGTTTCCTCTATCGTCACAACTGTTATAATCGCAGTTTGTGTGCTTGCGTTTTTTCCTGTGCTTCACAATATTACCGACCCAGATTCGGTTTTTGCTCCCGCTTTTGAGCAGGTAACTCCTGCACTTTTCGGCTCGCTTTGCGCATCATATCTTGTAAAGCACTGGAAAATATCAATTCTTCCTATTGCCGTTTTATCGTTCATTTTAATTTTTAACGGCACTTTGGGTACGGGTGTACTTATTCCTATCGGTGTTGTGGTTTCGGTTTTGGGCGCTTTTGTTATGTTTAAAAAAGGCTTGGTTAAATAAATTAATTTTTATAGCTTTCCGATAAAGAGAAAGCCTTAATACGATAATTTTTTTAAGGGGGATAAATTTGTGAAAGAATGGTATAAAGAATTAGTCGTTTATCAAATTTGGCCGCGCTCATTTTGCGACGGTAACGGCGACGGAATAGGTGATCTTGAGGGTGTGCTTTCAAAGCTTGATTATCTTCAAGATTTGGGGATAAACTGCATTTGGTTTTCACCGCTTTATCCGTCACCGAATGCAGATTTCGGCTATGATATCGCCAATTATCGTGACATACACAAGGAGTACGGCAACCTTGATTTGTTTAAACAGGTGCTTGACGGCGCACATCAGCGTGGAATGAAAGTTATTATGGACCTTGTCGTAAACCACACTTCAGACGAGCACGAGTGGTTTATAAAATCAAAAGACCCGTCATCGCCTTATCACGACTATTACTTTTGGCGAAAAGGCAGGCTCGGCGGTAAGCTTCCGCCAAATAACTGGCTTTCCTGCTTTGAGGGCAAGGCTTGGGAAAAGGATGAAAAAAGCGGCGAATATTATCTTCATGTTTTTGCAAAAAAACAACCCGACCTTAACCATGACAACCCAAAGGTAAGGCAGGAAGTTAAGGATATAATGAAGTTTTGGCTTGATATGGGGGTTGACGGTTTTAGAGAGGATGTTATAACATTTATCTCTAAGCGCAAAGGTCTTCCCGACGGTATTCCGCTTCCTATCGGCTGCGGTATTGAACATTATATGGACGGTCCTAATATCCACAAATATCTGAGTGAATACAGAGAGGTTACGGATAAATACGACTGCTTTACCGTTGGTGAAGCACCGATGATGACGCCTGATAATGCGCTCAAATATGTTGACGAAAAGAAAAAAGAACTTGATATGATGTTCCATTTTCAGCATATTGAAGCCGACGCTTTTCTTATCGATTTTCTTCAAACAAAATTTAAGCTTAAAGAGATGAAAAAAGCATTTACAAATTGGCAAAATAAATTAAACGGCAGAGCGTGGAACACTCTTTATATTGAAAATCACGACCACCCGAGAATTATCAGCCGCTACGGAAGTGAAAAATACAGGGTGGAATCGGGCAAAATGCTTGCAAATATGTATATGCTTCAGCAGGGTACGCCGTTTGTTTATCAGGGTCAGGAACTCGGTATGCTCAATACCTGCCTTGATTCGATTGATGACTATGTTGACTGCTTTGTTAAAAATAATTACGAAGTTGCGATAAATAAGCTTCATATGAATAAGAAAAAAGCGTTTGAATTTGCGGTTAAGTCAACCCGTGACAATTCCCGAACTCCCGTTCAGTGGGACGACAACGAAAATGCAGGCTTTACAACCGGCACACCGTGGTTTCCTGTTAATAAAAACTATAAGTTGATTAATGCAAAAGCTGAAATGGCAGACCCAAATTCGATTTATAATCATTACAAAAAGCTTATCAAGTTTAAGAAAGAAAACGAAGTTGCAAAATGGGGCGATTATAAGGAATATTACAAAAATTCCGACAAGCTTTATGTTTATTCCCGCTCTTATAACGGCAAAAGTATGCTTGTAATAAATTCATTTTCGCCTGAGCGTGTGCCGTTTGAAGCGCCAAAAGGCTTTGACCTTGATAAAGCTACGCCGATTTTGTGCAACTATGAAAACAATTTCGTTCAGCAAAACGGTTTCAAACTTCGCCCTTACGAAACAAGAGTATATCTTTTTGACTGAAAAATATTAAGAAAATCGTAAGATATGCTTTAAATTTATTGCGAATTGATTTAGTATAATATAAAAAAATAAAGGTTGTTTCTCTCCTTTTGTCAGCATAGCCGACACTTCCCTCGTCAGAGGGAAGCGGGAGGGGAAAGAGGAAAAATATGAACATACTTGTGCTTGATGATGAGGCTGAGATTGCAGACCTTGTTGAACTGTTTTTAAAAAACGAGGGTTATAATATTTTTAAATTTTACGATTCAAAATCTGCGCTTCAATGTGTTTTTAGCGAGCATATTGATTTGGCACTGCTTGATGTTATGCTGCCCGATACGGACGGTTTTACCGTTTTGCGAAAAATAAGAGAGAACGGCTATAACTTTCCCGTCATTATGCTTACGGCAAAGGTGGAGGATAACGACAAAATAATCGGTCTTTCACTCGGCGCGGACGACTATATCACAAAGCCGTTTAACCCGCTTGAAATGGTGTCGAGAGTCAAGGCTCAGCTTAGAAGATATACTTTTTATAACGGCTCTCAAAGTCAGGCTGAAAACAAGGAAATATTTGACAGCGCAGGCTTGATTGTTAACCACGAAACGCACGAGTGTACGCTTTATGAAAAGCCGGTACAGCTTACTCCGACCGAGTTTAATATCCTTTGGCTTCTTTGCAAAAATGCAGGCAAAGTAGTTTCAACAGAAGAAATTTTTGAAAAGATTTGGAACGAAAAGTACCTTGACAGCAACAATACCGTTATGGTACATATAAGAAGAATTAGGGAAAAGCTTAACGAACCGTCAAGAAACCCTAAGTTTATCAAAACGGTTTGGGGAGTAGGATACAAGATTGAAAAGAAATAAAAAAATTTTTACAAGAGTTTTAGTAAGATACATAATTTGCCTGATTGTTTTTTCAATTCCCGTTTGGGTGTTTTCCGACTGGTATTTGATGTTTATTGAAAATGCAACAGGTAATGAGTCTTTTTATGATATTAGCACGGTTATAGTGATTAATGCAGTCGTTATCTTAATCATTACATTAGTTTTTATGCTTCGCTGTGCACGGCTTCTCGATAGGGAATATGACGCGCTTGACGGAATAGTTGACGACGATTATGTAAGTCCGCGCCTGCCTGCCATAATTTCAAAAAGGCACAAGGAAGTTGAAGGCAAAATCAAAAAAGAACTCAAGTATAAAGAATATGTTGCAAACGAAGCGGAGCAGAGGAAAAATGACCTTGTGGTTTACCTTGCTCACGATTTAAAAACGCCGCTTACTTCAATTATCGGCTACCTCAGTTTGCTCGACGAAAACCCTGATTTGAGTACGGAATACAGGGCAAAATATACGGGTATCACGCTTGATAAGGCTTATCGACTTGAGCAGCTTATAAACGAGTTTTTCGACATTACACGATTTAATCTTCAAGCCTTTCCGCTTGAAAATAATCATATTGACCTTGTTATGCTTCTTCGCCAAATGACGGAGGAGTTTTACCCGGTGCTTAAAGAGAAAAATTTGACCTGTACCGTTCACGCCGAGGAAAAAGTAAATATTATCGGCGACGCGGACAAGCTTTCAAGAGTGTTTGATAACTTGATGCGAAACGCTTCAAACTATTGCTACGAGGGCACTTATATTGAAGTGAATATTTTTACCAAAGATAATAATGCCGTTGTTACTTTTATTAATCAAGGTGACAAAATTTCCGGTGAAAAGCTTGATATGATTTTTGAAAAGTTTTTCAGAGCCGATACTTCAAGAACAAGTAAGACGGGCGGCACCGGTTTAGGTTTGGCAATCGCAAAACAAATTGTAGAGCGCCACGGCGGAACTATTACGGCTCAAAGTAACGATAAATTTACGATTTTTACCGTCACTTTGCCTCTTAATGCAGAATCTTAAGAAAATCGTAAGAATTTTGAAAGTTAATATTAAAGCAAAAAACCTCCTTATGGCTTATAGTATAAAAGTCAAAAGGAGGTTTTATTTTGATAAAAAACAGATTTATAACATCGCTTCTTTGCTTTGTTTTGGTAATAGTTGTGGCAGTTGTCGGTGTTGCAACATTTCAAGGAGTACTCGGCAGTAACGCACTCGACTATTCCGGCAGCGGACAAGTAAGCGAGCAAGACAAAGATTTGAGCGCAAAAGAAATTATAGAAAATTATGCCAATGATAACGGCTGCACTCTTGACGATTACCCGCAAAGCTTAGTCGATTTGCTTGATAGAAATAAAGAAACAAAAGAATTTGTACTTAATTATCCCAAATATAAGGACAGGCATTTTAGAGTGAATTTGAAAGAGTATAAAAACTGCGACAGCGTTCCACTTTTTATGCAGTGGGATATCGGGTGGGGCTACAAAATGTATGGCGACGATGTAGCAGGCTTAACCGCTTGCGGACCCACCTGCCTTTCAATGGTTGCGGTCTATCTTTTGCAGGATACAAAGTATTCGCCCGATTATATGATTGACTGGGCGAAAGAAAACGGCTACTGCGTTGACGGCAGTGGTTCGCTTTGGACGTTGATGAGTGAGGGCGCGGAAAAACTCGGAATCGATTCAACCGAACTCCCACTCGATAAGCAAAGAGTAATAAGAAATCTTGAAGTCGGAAACCCCGTTGTTTGTATTATGGGACCGGGAGATTTTACAACAAAAGGTCATTTTATCGTTATGACGGGAATAGAAAACGGTAAAATAAAAATCAACGACCCAAACAGTATCAAAAATTCAAATAAACTTTGGGACTTTGACGACATTTCTTCTCAAATAAACGATTTGTGGGCAATGAGAATATTAAAGTAAATTATAGTTTATAATCATTAAACCGATTAAGCCTCCCTTGTAAAGGGAGGTG